>NZ_JANPGM010000341.1:0-2753 GCF_031423935.1 Chamaesiphon sp. VAR_69_metabat_338 | reverse complement strand
TGGTTTGATTGGTGGTGTTGCCATTGCCAGTGACAATTGCGCTTTGATTGTTGCTGACGACTGTAGCGGTATCAGCATGAGCGGGCAATGATAAACCGAGTGTAGCAAAGCTCAGACCGATAACGATGATGGATTTGACGTTCATAACTTAGAGTTGTGGAAGGGCGATCGATCGTAATTCATTCACACTCAAGACAACAAAATTCTTGGTATTAATTCTATTAAACTGCAAGCACTAATTTCAACTTTAGTCTGAGTTTTAGAGAATAAACTGCTCTGTGAAGTTTGCTTCTCTTGCGTTCGTGTAGATAACTACAATCGGGATATTCATTTTCCAGAAATGTTACTAAATTCCACCTGAATTCAGTTCTCATGCCGATCCAGCAAGACTTATAGCTGACGGCAGATCTAGATGTATTAAGCATTCTAGTTAGGTATCACCATACCAAGTACTCCTCAAATCTCCAGAATATCTAATTAATTATCGAGCTGCAAGTAATGATTAAACCGCTCTGACAATCCTTCTTTATCGATCGAACGCGTCCAATATTCAACTAAGGTATGACCGAAAGCATAGGCATTTTTGTTCGGAGCGGCAGCATTATTTAGTAACAATGGCCAGATGGAGAGCAGATCGAAATCGATGGATTTTGGTGGGTTATTTAACAACGAGTACAAATCGTAAGCCATTTGCAGCTTCCCAATCGCGACGGGTACTTGTTCTACCGGAATTTGGGCAGCGAGGACTTGCGCCAGCGCAGGGGTGCCAGTAGTCAGCGTCGAGATAAACTCTAGGACGGGGCTTTTGAGCAATTGAGTGAGTCCCTGCGTCGTCGTCATCTGGAGACTATAGCGATCGATAATTTGCGCCGCCGCCACAATCCGCGCATCGAGATTGCGTAAAAACCGAGCGAGGCGGATCTGTTTGCTCGGCTCGATTTTTTGGAGTAGGGCTAATGATAGGGTATCGATGCCCCAAGCCGCTCGTTCGATATTTGGATCGGCATTAACCAGCGGTAACACCAGATCGCAATATTCTGCCAAAAATTCATTCCGATAAGCCGTGGCTTCGCGAATGGCGACTTCTTTGGGGCGCGTCCCCCATTGCCAATCATAAGGCGGCGTCCACTCCCGTAGCGGGCGCACTCGATCGACCTGAGTCACGATCGTTACTACCGGCAAGTCAGGAGCCTGTTTTTTTAATTCCGCTAAAAAGTCCCGATCCATCTGCAACGCCGGATCGAGGGCGGGGGTAACTAATAACAGCAAATCCGCCGTCGCGGCATAAGTGAGGACTTGCGATCGCAAATCCTCTCGACTGGCTTGCTCGTAGCCAGGACTATCCCACAGTGTCAAGCTCTCACCACTGGGCGTTTGCCACTGATAATTTTGAATTTTATCAGTACTGGGCAAAACATCGACGACGGCTAACTCTGACTCAAATAGCATATTAATCAGGCTACTTTTCCCCGCACCCGTCCGCCCGACTAGCAAAATATCGATCGGTTTTTGCTCGATCTGAGCCGCTGGTTCTGCCGCAACTAGAATCTCGCGGAGGGTTTGCGTATTCGCCACCGTAGCAGCTTTCGCCGCGATCGGCTGCACAGACTGAATCTGGCCGCTATATAAAGCCACAGCTTGCCGACAGAGGTTCGTCAAGGCCGCTTCGCGGGTGAGTTGACCCAAGTTAACCAAAAGCTGTCGATCGGCCATACTAGACGCACCTTTAGTGGCAGTTTTAGCGATCGCCGCAGCGGGATTGAGTACCCATTGTGCCCAGTTCCACACTTTTAACAACTTCTGCGCTGATGGGGCTAATTTTTGATATGTCTCGTAAGCTTCATAAGTCTGCGCGATCGTCACTCGATCGAGTGCGGGTGCGAGTTTTTGCATCCACTCATCCATATCATCCGTGGTACCCCGAATCAATCCATAGGCTTGGGTGACATAGATATTCAGCAGCGGATATTTAACTTCGGGATGGTAGATCTTGGCAATAGCCACAATTAATTCCTGACACCGCTGCCAAAATATCGCCCAATCTTCCCACATCGGTCGATCGAGTTGAGAATCGGTAATTACCTGCTGGAGTACGGCGGTGACTCGCTCGGCAGCATCGCCAGTCGAAGGCGTGGCATTAGCCGTAATTGTTTCCAGTTCGCGACTGGCAGTAGCAATGATATCGGCACCTTTCCCGATCGAAGCTTGCGTCCAGCGCACCAACAACCATCGCCAACCGACCAATAGTAGTGTTAATACTCCCCAAATCCAGTTAATCCCCCACTCGTGAATCTGGGTACCCGCAGCGACGAGCAGAAAGATAACGACACTCGCGATCGGCGATACTAAAACAGCCCACTGCCAAGGTTTTAATTGCATATCTATCTTCCGATCGTCATCAATCTGACGATATCACATTCGCTCTCGGCGGATATCGAGGATTTACTTCTTGAGACATCCGCAACGTAGCTATCTCACTCATGCTTCGACTGTTTAAATATCTCTAGCTCCACGCATTTCAATATCTTATCTACAATCGAGTAAAATTAGATTTGTCAGCCGAGATCGATTTAGGGTATGAATTTCGAGTGGGACGATCTGAAAAACGAGATTAATCTTGACAAGCATGGCTTCGATTTTGCCGATGCGGATCGGGTTTTTAGCTCGCCGATGGTAGTTGACATCGATAATCGTAGAGACTATGGTGAAGATCGATGGATCGGCACTGGAATGCTAGATGGGCGGATCGTAGT
>NZ_JANPGM010000340.1:0-2185 GCF_031423935.1 Chamaesiphon sp. VAR_69_metabat_338 | reverse complement strand
AACGCGGATTTGCCTACCCCTGGCATTCCGGCTACTGCGGAGATTACTAAAGATTTCCCACTCAACAATTGCTGGCGGATTGTGTCGATTTCGGTTGTGCGCCCAGTAAAATCAATATCTGAGGGTAGCTGGTGTAGTGATAAAAATTTGGGTTGTTGGCTTAAATAAACATTGCCTCCAACGTTGCCGAAAGCATTGCCATAGTTATTTCTAATACCTTGATTGCGATCGCCATCGAATCTCATGTAATTACCCTTTAGAAATCGCTTTTCACTGAAGTCAGATAGACTAGACATACACTAAATCTCAAATGGTCTGACTGCTAACAATGCTAAAGAAATTGTAACTCGACCTGATGAGTTCTAAACTTGAGTATTCCCTCACAGACGAGCTATTCCGCTAATTGGGATAAGATTGTGGGACATTGCATCCATCTCCCATCATGCCTGCTACCCCCGAAATCGGACAGATCGTTAACGTCCGCGCCCGTCAGTATTTAGTCGAAGCCGTTACTCTACCGATTCATCCTCAAGGGGATACATTGGTGTCGCTGGCTTGTTTGAATGATGACGCTCAGGGGAAAGTGTTAGAAGTCTTTTGGGCACGGGAGATCGATGCGGAGATTTTGGGAAATTCAACTTGGGAGCAGGTTGCTCAACGGGGATTCGTTCGCGTAGCGTCTCCTCGGAGAATCGACCCCACTACTTCTCGGCTTATCTCCACACTCTGCGCTGGAATTGCGTTACTTCTACCAATCCCAAGTTGTTTCAGGCTCCTTATCGGGCGGGGATTGAAGTTAAGGCGTATCAGTTGGAACCATTGCGAAAGGCTCTGTTGATGCCTCGTGTGTCGCTGTTTATTGCTGACGATGTGGGCTTGGGGAAAACGATTCTCCAGGGGGAGAGGCTGTGCCTACGGCAGGCTTTCGCCAACGCCAACGAGACTTCCCGCAGCGGAAGATTATCCCGATCTCGATCGAGGGTTTACCTGTAGATGCTCCAGAATTGGTTCTCGCCCAACTGCTCCAGCAATATCGCACCTGTCGGGAGCAACGACTCAAGGACGCGCCTAAGTCTACTCAGAATACTGCCAAGCTGGTAATTACTTCTCTGCAAAAACGGTTACTTTCGTCGATCGAAGCCTTTGCACGGACGTTGAAAGTACATCGAGCCTCGATTGAAAGACAAGCAGAGAAACAGCGTCAGAACGAACGCCCCCTAGCCCCCAATTCTGGGGGAACCGGAATGGAAAGTCCCCCAAATTTTGGGGATTTAGGGGGCAATTTCCCCTTATTACGCCAATCGATCGGATCTGATGACGATCGAGCCGAACTAAGCGAAGCTGAAGTTCAAGCGGAAGAAGATGCTCAGATGACTAGAGCTACCCAACAGACTAATCGAGAGATTGGGGCGGAAGAGTTGGCACTATTGGCAGAAATGGGGAATATCGCTCAGAATGCGCGGCATCAGGCGGATGCGAAAGTGCAGCATTTGGTGGTTTGGATTAAGGAGTATATGTGTCCGAAGTTAGGACAACCACAGGCTACTTGGAACGATCGCCGTCTGTTGATTTTCACTGAATATTTGGACACCAAAAGTTATTTAGAACGACAACTTACGCAAGCAATTGGCAATACTTCCCAACGGCTGGGATTCTTTCATGGCGGCATGGGCAAACAGAATCGCGAACAGATTAAAATCGCTTTTAATGCCGATCCGCATACTCATCCCTTGCGAATTTTGATTGCTACCGATGCGGCGAGAGAAGGGATTAACCTTCAGAACTATTGCGCCGATCTGTTTCACTTTGATATCCCGTGGAATCCCAGTCGGATGGAGCAGCGGAATGGACGGATCGATCGCAAGCTGCAACGGGAAGCTGAGGTTCGGTGTCACTAATTTATCCTCAAGCAACGGGCGGAAGATCGGGTACTGGATGTATTGGTCAAGAAAACAGCCACCATTCAGCGGGAGCTAGGCAGTCTGTCGCCAGTGTTAGAGCGACAAGTAGCTAAATTGATACGGGGATTTACAGCCAGCAGGAAGCCCAATTGACAGCGCAGATTGAAGATATCGATAGTAAGTTAGCGGGTAAATCCGATCAGTTATTAGTCGAGCGACGAGTTAATATCCAAGAGCAACTAGAGATCGCCCGTCCACCACGAGGCGCCGGCATCCTCGCTCAG
>NZ_JANPGM010000339.1:0-1656 GCF_031423935.1 Chamaesiphon sp. VAR_69_metabat_338 | reverse complement strand
ATCTGTAAAGCTATGAAATGTCGTTTGTCCTTTGGTTAAGCCGCCCGTAATATTTAAGTTATTATTACTGCCCGATACTGTCGTACCCAAACTCGGATCTGCAACTGGCGATCGATTTGTGGGTGTATATGTTTGGGCGCGAGCGGGCAGATGACAAGTCAGACACAGGAAAGTAAGAACAGCAAGAGAAGATTTAATTTTTAGCATGATTTATCGGGTAGATTAAAAGATTGATTAGAGCTAGAATTACGCGATCGAGAAAAGACAGATATCGACCGACAGAATATTATTAAATAGCTTGATTTTGCATGGATTGTTATGATGGTTGAAATTTAAACCTCGCTCTAATAGCCCAGTCATCAACGATCGACTGTCAACGATCGACTATTGCCAGTTACCAACCAAAACAAATGGTGCCCAATAATATGGCGATCGATATTTGGGGTTACTCATCAGTGTTTGTTGAGCTTGCCGTAATGATTCGCTTTTACCGAGTTTTTTAGTAGCTAAATTTTGATAGAGGCTAATCATTAACTCCTGGGTAGCTTCATCGCTGACTGCCCATAAAGAGGCGATCGTGCTTTTGGCGCGCGCTCTAATCGCCACACCCGCTAAACCTAAGGTGGCGCGATTATCGCCAGCGGCTGTTTCACAAGCACTCAATACTAATAATTCGATCGCATTATCCGATCGATTCCCACGATCTTTGAGCAGATTGCTCAAGCGATCGAGGCTCAAACGTCCGTCCCAAGTCACCAGAAATGTATCTTCAGCTCTGGAACTAAACTGCCCGTGCGTGGCTAAATGGACGATCGGTGCGTTGCTTGCGACTAAATTACTGGAGACTAATTTACTATTGAATTCTTCATTGAGTAATTTCTGAGAGGGCATTAATTTACTAATTGATTCGATTTCTGGTTTGACACCTGGTAAAGCGGGAAAACCCTGCCGACTTTCCGAAATCCCCCCGAGTAATACTTGCGATCGCATGCGCGCTCTCCCATCTGGGGGCGGTACTAATTGCAATCCTGGTGTTAATGCGAGATTATAATTTTCAAATAAGTATTTGTCGCCATCATACAATATTGACATGGGAATACTTCTAAAGGCCCCATCGAGAACGAAGACTAAAGTTTTAGTTTTAGTGGCGGCAAGCTCACTGGCTAATGGTGCGAGGAGCAGATCGTAAAGCTGTTTAGATTTGGTCTTAAAGGCGCGTTCTTGTTGAGGGCTATAGTTGGGATCTTGGAGCTTGCGTTGCAATCCAGTGATGGTTTTTTCAACCGTAGCTGCCGGAATTTTTTGGCTGTAATAACGCAGCGGCTGTCCGGGAATTGAAGCGATCGTGGCTACGCGATCGGGTAAAATAATTGGATAAATGACTGTCGCCGATCGATCGATTTTTTCGAGCGATACGGTATAAGTATCTAAACAACCCTGGCGGAGAAAGTTCTCTAATTCGGCGACTTGCAAAGATTCGATCGAATCGCGAGCGGTGGCTAAATCGGCAGCCGAGATCGATTTGCCATCTTTTAATAACAGATTGACATATTCGCGATAGATCGGTTCGACACTATCGCGGAAAGAAAATTGCAAGTCGGCATCGATCGCATTTAAGTCATTGCGCAATAACTTAAGATGATTGATGGCTTGACG
>NZ_JANPGM010000338.1:0-3915 GCF_031423935.1 Chamaesiphon sp. VAR_69_metabat_338 | reverse complement strand
TAGCCGATCCGCGCTACGTGCGGCAACTGATTGCGAGAACTATTCCAGGCTATGAGAAAATCGGCTCGATCGACGAAACTAATGAGGAGTTTACCATCTCTGGGCGGATCGTCACTACCCCTCACTTCAAAACACCGTCTGGTAAGGCAAAGATGTTTGCTACGCCGCTGCCAACGCTGACATTACCAACACCGGCAGACTTTGGGATCGATCGACCGGAGCGCGGTTTGGTATTGGCTTTGATGACCGGGCGCAGTTATTCTCAGCACAATACCGTCGTCTACAAACTCGGCGATAAATATCGCGGGATGCCCCATCGCAACTGCATTCTCGTCAATCGGCTCGATGCCGAAAAAATTGGCGTAGCGGCACACGATCGCGTCACAGTTCAAGGCGATGCTGGCAAGTTAGAGGAAGTCGAAGTCATTTACGGCTCGGTGCGCGAAGGTGCGGCGTTGATGTTCTATCCCGAAGTCAACGTTATTTTCACCGCCCAAACCGAAACTCGATCGGGTACTCCAGCCTATAAACGGGTGCCGGTAGTCGTTTACAGCGATAAATAGTCGATCTTCACATCAGTTAAAACACAAACCCGACTTTTCCAAAAAGTCGGGTTTGTAACAGCACTAGCCAGTTCTCTTAAAAACAACTATGCCAGCGGCTTTTTAGCTACCAAATACTTGCTCATGAAGTGGACTTCTGTCGGCAAGACTTCGGCAAAACCGGCGTTATGCAGCCGTGCGACCAGATTATCATCCATGTAGCTGCGATAATAAGGCTCGTGGAAAGTTTCGTGGAACGCGTGCATCATTGCTTCTAACTCCGGCGAATCGCTCACTTGAATTGAATCGCAAATAATGAACGTGCCACCGGGCTTGAGCACCCGAAAACATTCCGCGATCGCTTGTTGGCGGACGGCTGGCGGCAGTTCGTGAAATAAGAACACGCAAGTAACGGCGTGGAAGTAATTGTCGATATAGGGCAACTCTTCAATATTTCCTTGGAGCAACTGCACCAATTGCCCTGGCAGATCTGCAAGCTGTTCGTTAGCTTTGCGCAGATACGCACCGGACAAATCGACCCCAAACAGCGAAGCCTGGGGCAGCACCGCCCGGACACCCCGCAGCGTGCGCGCAGTGCCACACGCCGCATCCAGAATCCGAATTTGCGTGGGGGGAACATCGCTAAATGTTTTCAAGCCAGCTTTAAGCGGTGCCAAGACCCGCCGCCGCATCGCATCCGCACTACCACCGAACAAAATCTCCACTTGTAAATCGTACAAATTGGCAGACAGATCGCTCAGATAGCCGCCAGTTTGATGGTGAAAATTTTGGACATAGTAGCTAGGATAGTCATTGATTTCGATGCTGCGATCGAAATCTTGATACTTTTTCGAGTCGGCACGTTGCCAGATACTCGGCATATCGGCCACCAATGCCGGGTACTGGCGGAGGTAATCGACCCAGGGTTCGTCAAAGAGCAGGCTGGTTGGATAAATGCCCCGTTCGGCATCTTGCCAGTCTACAGCCTGGATCTCGTTGACGCGCTGCTGGAGCTTGTCGATCAGTTCTGGTGGTACCGGAATCATTGGCAGATCGTTGGGCTTTAGTGCCTTCCGCGCCTGAATGCTGATGGCTTTGTGGGCAAAGCTTAGGTAGCTCTTGCCTTGTTGAAGGGTTTGGTAGGTGATTTTTGTGAGAGTATCGACCATGGTGGCGAAGATTTATCTGCAATCGGTATTGTAAATAAATCTAACGAATCTAGGATAGTTTGTAAATTAAATGCAGTTCGTTTTGAGCTAAATTTAAGTTAAACTTCCGTGTCACACGAGAGCGAGAGGTCGGTAAACCGACCCAGCCAACAGCGGTGGCAGCGGCACTCGCGCCCACAACACTTAATTTAGTTTGTGTTAACATCAGAGGAATAATAGGTCTTAAAATCCTACAGTAAACATGAGCAAAGTGCTGGTGTTAAATGCCTCCTATGAGCCGCTCAACATTACTGGTTGGCGACGTGCAGTCATCTTGATGCTCAAGGGTAAGGCAGAACAGGTCGAACACAATGGCAAGTATTTAGCTAAAGATTTTCCGCTCCCGACGGTGATTCGGCTGCGGCACTATATCACGGTGCCCTATCGTGAAATTCCCCTCACCCGTCGCAATGTGCTCAATCGCGATAGTCATTCGTGTCAATACTGCGGATACAAGGGGGATGGGTTGACCTTGGATCATGTAATTCCGCGATCGCGTGGCGGCCCCGATACCTGGGAAAATTTGATTACGGCCTGTATGCGCTGCAATGTCAAAAAAGGCAATCGCACTCCCAAGGAAGCTAACTTACATCTGGCAACCCAACCGCGCCGACCCTACAGCAGTCTGCACTATGAAGCGGCAACTCAAATTAATAATGGTGCTCATGCCGAGTGGCGTAAATACATTATTGGGATTTAGGCAGCATCTTTCTTGGGGATAAAATGTGTTGTTGTTTTGCGGAGCGGGGAGCGGGGTAAAGACTGCAACTTATCGAATTAGAAACTGCTGTATTGTTCGATCTCACACATGAATGAATTGAAGCCGAACAGCGAAGGTCAAAGAGCGAAAACTGTCAAACACAAGGATTATCGGCGGTGCGTCAGTTGTCGCAAGGTGGCTGCCAGATCGGAGTTCTGGCGAGTGGTCAAGTGTCATCCGACTAATACGATCGCGATCGATCTGGGCGATACCTGGATGCAAGGACGTTCGGCTTATCTGTGTCCGACGGCTAGTTGCTTACAATTAGCACAGAAAAAAAATCGGCTCGGTCGATCGCTCAAAGCCGCAATTCCTGATACTACTTATCAACAATTAGGTACGACCGCATTTTGCAAGTCGAAACATATTAGTGCTTAGTATAGACCGAGGGTACCCTTGGATCTGTGGCGACCGCTAATATTTTCCTATTGGTGCAACATGTGAATACGCTGAAATTCACATGTTGCCGCAACTTCTTAACTCCTAAACAGCCGACTATAGAGAGTTTCATGTTGCATACTGGCCAGAGTAGATCCCCAACTACACGCGTAAAGATCTTCATCAGCTAGATCTAGAATAGTTTGAGATCGCAGCTCGATCGAGTGTTGCAATTGCCATAAAATTTGCTGACCGGCTGTTTGACCGAGGGGAATCGATTTAATCCCGACACTGACTTGATTGGATGTCCAACTGTGTAGGTAAGCGAGAATTGCCGCTCGTCTGTCGATCTGCCAAAATTGTGCGGTGATGCCAAAAGCGATCGCATAATGACAACTATGCTCGATCGATTCGCTCAATGCTTTAATTTCTGGTGTGATTTCGATCGCGAGTTTAATTAAAGAACCACCCATTTGCCAACTTTGCAGTCGCAATTCTTCAGTTTCGCGGGCGGCGGTGAGCCAGTTATTCCAGTAGTTTAATCCTGCGCTATTTAACTGGCAGCAAGCTTGATACGATCGAGCCATAACGGCTGTCTCGATGCCAATTGCCCCAGCCTGTAATTCGCGATCGATCCAAGTTTTCAGAGTCGATCGATCGCCGATCTTGCCTTGTAGAATTAAACTTTCTAAACCCTCAGAATAACTATATCCACCTACGGGCAAAAGTGGACTCGCTAATTGGAGCAGTTGTAATAGTTGTTGGCAATAAATTTGCACGCTCGCGCTATGTCGTAATGATGTTTGACAGGTAAATCCAGATCGATCGTGCTGGAGTCGGTATTTCAATCCTTAATACCAGCACGATTTAAATCTTGAGAAATTAGTGGTGATGACTGTAGGCACCACCTTCAGGACAAAATGGAGCCATCTCCGCAACTACTTGCAAACCTAATTGGAGCGACATTTTCTCCAAGACAGGATCGGGAGCCAACCGAAGATACATCGGTGAGATCTCCAGGCTGACA
>NZ_JANPGM010000337.1:0-2596 GCF_031423935.1 Chamaesiphon sp. VAR_69_metabat_338 | reverse complement strand
ATCCGATTTGGTTATTTCTCGGCGGATTGGCTCTCCGCTATGGTGGTGAATTACTTCAAATCATCATTCAGTTCGGACTCCAGCGATTGGCAGTGCAGATTACGATCTCCGAAACCAATCCGATTTATAGTGCCATTTGTTGGGAACTCGAACGCACTGGCAAAGTTTATGACTTTAGCGAATTAGTCTATACCTCTACACCACTAGTACCACCTGCGATCGAGTCGCCCACGCTCAAAACTAGGCTGCAACCGCGATCGGGTTGGATTGGCGTCGGTTATCAGGGTGCGTATATCGGCATCCACCGTCACGACTTTAAAGTCACCGATCTGCAAAATACCCAGTTGTTAACCCTCGCCACCTTGCGCTGGTGGCAACCGCAGCTACTAGAATGGCTGGGGAATATCGAGACAAATTATAGCCTCGAAGCACCGCTGATCGTGCGCCTAATTGGTGGGACGATCTCGATCGTGCGCACCCAAACTAAGCGGCAGCGGGACACTCTAGCGATCGATATCGTCACCGAAACCGAATTGTTTAAGGATCTCGATCGCTTTCTCCAAAGTCGCGATCTCTATCGCCAACGGGGGATTCCCTGGCGGCGGGGATATCTCTTTTATGGCCCTCCAGGGACGGGTAAATCTTCCCTGATTCAAGCGATCGCTAGTTATTACGATCGGCAGCTCGTATCGCTCTCATTGACCGATATGGACGATAGCGCGCTCCTGCGAGCCTGGTCGGAAATCACCGCAACTTCGATCGTCGCTCTCGAAGATATCGATAGTGTCTTTTCCGGTCGCCAGCCGCTGGGCGAACTATCATTTAGCGCGCTGCTCAACACCTTAGATGGTGCAGGAGCCGTCGAAGGCAGCATTACCATCCTGACTACCAATCACCGCGAACAACTCGATCCTGCCTTGATTAGACCCGGTAGATGCGATCGGGAATTCGAGCTAGGTTATCTGAATGCTCAAACCTGTGCCAAGATGTTTGTCTGTTTCTTCCCCGATCCCGATCTCGCCGCGATCGTCAGTCAGCAGTTGAGTAGTTACCAAGTTTCTCCCGCTGCATGGCAAAACTACCTCCAGCAGCAGGATTCAGCCCAAACAGCGGTGGCTAATTGTGATTTTGCCAAGCTGGAAGCGAGGGATTAGTTGGGAGCGGGGAGCGGGGAGCGAGGAGACGGGGAGAAGCAGACATCGGAACGCAACTATCAATTATCAATTATCAATTTCCACCTCACTTCGCCTGCCGAATCAGTTCGAGTATTTTCTGATAATCGGCTGTCTGTCCTTGCTGGCGGAATAATTCGGCACATTTGGTGAGATCGGCGATGCCACCTTGTTTGTTGCCAGTAGACAGTTTCACGGTGCCACGATTGCAATAAGTTTCGGCATCTTGGGGATTAATGGCGATCGCTCGATCGAAGTCTGCTACCGCGCCTTGGGTGTCATTTAATTCAAATTTGGCAACGCCGCGATTGTAATAGGTGAGGGCATCTTGAGGATTGATGGCGATCGCTTGAGTGTAATCGGCAATTGCGCCCTGCTTGTCGCCCAATCCCGATTTAGCCGCACCGCGATTGGCGTAGGCTTGAGCGTATTTGGGCGCGATCGTAATTGCCCGATCGAATTCTTGGATCGCGCCTTGATTGTCACCGCGCTGATATTTAGTCGTCCCGCGATCGTTATATTCGATCGCGGGTTTGGGGGCGACGGCGGGAGAGCTAGACGAACACGCCGCTAGCGGAAAAATGGTCGAGAAAATCAGGGTTAGGAGCAACAGGGCAGCTTTCATGGACATATTTGCTTCAGGCAATAAGTGAAAAAATCGATCGCGGTCGATCCCCCACTTACATTGTAAAAACGCAATGGGGGTTTTGGTAGCAATTAGGCTACACAGCTTGCGATCGATTGACAAAATTCAGGGGCAATCCACAATTACCCCCGAACTCGATCCTCAATGTGAATTTAACTATATCCCTAAATCTGCCGCAATGCGGTGAGCGCAAGCGAATCCCGAAAATGCGACGGCATTTAATCCTTGCCCTGGAAAAGTACTATCGCCGACACAATATAAATCTGGGACTGCCGTGCGATTGAATGGCATATTTAACAATCCTGGTAATTTCCGGCGCGGAATCGGGCCATAACTACCATCCGCGCGACCGAGAAAGCGGCGGTGGGTGCGGGGTGTACCGATTTCCATGAAGTCTAGACCCCGATCTAAGCCAGGAAAAATTCGCTCTAATCGATCGATCATCACTCCCGCTCTTGCTTCTTTTTTAGCTTCATACTCACTCGGCTTTAAGCTCTGCCAATCGCTCATCCAACTCGGCGTAAAGGCATGAATGATATGGTATCCCTCTGGTGCCAAACTCGGGTCGAGCAAGGTCGGAATCGACACAAAAATCGTGCCTTCTGGAGCCTCCATCTGCATCCAGTTTTCGAGCAAGACATGGTGACATTCAGTCCCAGCCGGCAAAACATCTGCCTTGACACCTAAATGCAAACTCAAGAAAGCTGGCGATTTCTGATAGCGTTGTTGCCATTTGCGCTCTTTCGCGGGCAGCTCTGCGGCTGGTAATAGTTGCTCG
>NZ_JANPGM010000336.1:0-4905 GCF_031423935.1 Chamaesiphon sp. VAR_69_metabat_338 | reverse complement strand
TGCGATTTTCTGTGGAGGCGATCCAACTACAGAAGCGTTCCCAGACGTTGGCGTTCTGGGTGCGTTGTAAGGTTGTGGTCATTGGTTTATGATTGCTTGTGTTCTTTGTAGAACGGAATGTTTTGGATGTATGAATCTAATCTAACTCGATTGTTAACGTTTGTAAACGTTTCTCAGGTTTGTAGAACTGATGACAGTTATCAGCTTTAGTTATGTCTGCTTGCTTATCTATAGTGGGTATGCTTTTGATAAAGAGTCGAACTTATGAAACATCCCGATCTCGAACACCCAGAATTAGGCATACTGCAATACCAGCAAGAATATGACTGGTATGAGGGCAAGATCGAAGTCCAGCAATCGGAAATTTTGATTCGGCTTTCAACAGATGAACGCGGAAATGTAGCCGCTGCACTTGAGCGGGCGAATAACTTGGTCGAGGAGTTAGAAAGATATGCCCAGTTAGCAAAAGAGTATGCAGCCGTAATGCTATTGCAAATTAAGAATGAGACATGGATTGATGATGATGAACAGCCGTTGACACCAGAACAATTTCAGCAACGGACGAGTCTTGAGTCTATCTCGATCGATGCAGCGGGTGAAATATCCTTCTATCACAACGATGACGACCTGTTTTGGGGTCATTGCATTTTAGTGACGATGGATAGCGAGAATAACTTTATCGGTGCTGAGATTGCGGGCTAAGTCGATCGACAGAATACATCTTCAGCTCTAATCTATGGGATGATTGGGAATCAAAATGCTGTAGCGAAGCGTCTCGGATGAAAAATCGGGTGCCTAATATGAAATCATTTCTGCAAGTATTTCAGAGCCAGAAAATGGCAGCTTTGTTATTTCTCGGTTTTGCGTCTGGATTGCCATCGCAAATTATCGATGCTCCGCTCAAAGCCTGGTTGACGACTGCAGGTGTAGATATCAGTGACATCACCAAATTGTCGGCAGCAGCCATGCTGCCCTATGCATTCAAATTTGTGTGGTCGCCATTACTCGATCGATATACATTACCTTTTTTAGGGAGACGACGCGGTTGGTTGGTAGTAACGCAAGTTTTATTGATCCTGAGTATTGCCTTGATGGCTATGCAGCAGCCAGGAGCGCGTAATCTGCAACTGATGACGATTATCGCGATCGCGATCGGCTTCTTTAGTGCTTCGCAGGATATCGTTACCAATGCTTATTCTGCTGACGTCTTGGAAGAACCAGAGATGGGTGCTGGTGCGGCCATCTCCATGCTGGGTTTTCGGATTGCCATGCTGCTTGCTAGTGGTTGGGCATTGATTGCTGCCGATCCCAAGCAACCCGCGCACTTAAGCTGGCAGACGGTTTACCTAATTTTGGCGGGATTAATGTCTTTAGGGGTTGTAGCAACGCTGTTCGCTCCACAACCAATCGCCAAAGAGTCGGCACCTGCATCACTATTTGCAGCGGTGGTATTACCGTTTAAAGACTTTTTTCACCGGCGGGGAATAGTTACAGGCATCTCGATCTTAGTTTTGATCGTCATGTATAAAGTGGGCGATTACATGGTGAAAGGGGTAACGATTCCCTTTTTAGAGGCGATTCATTACACTCAGACTCAAATCGGGGTGATTCAAGGTGGGATGGGGATTGTGGCGACGATCCTGGGAGCCTTTGTCGGTGCAGTGATTATTAGTAAGATCGGCATTAATCGATCGCTGTGGGTGGCACTGGGGTTATTAACAATCGGGATTATTCCTTACTGGTTGCTGGCGCAAGTAGCGCAGTCGCTACCGCCCAAACAAGCTCCCAGTGAGGGGCTGTTGATGCTGGCAATTAATTCTGAGTATTTTGGTGCGGGCGTTGAGGCTGCTGCCTTTACGGCTTTTTTGCTGAGTTTGTGCAATCGTCAATTCTCAGCCACTCAATACGCCTTATTTAGTAGTTTGATGCTATCGGCCAAAAGTTTTATCGTCGCGCCAACGGGCGGCATCGCCAAAAATATCGGTTGGTCTAATTTCTTCTTGCTGAGTATGGCTACGATCTTGCCAACGATTCCCCTACTGATCTTTATCGATCGATCGACCAAAAAATTAACGAATCAAACCAGACAATCGGCGATCGGGCAACTTACCGAGCGACTCGACACGCTTTCGCCCGAATTACAGTCCAAGGTGGAACTGTTGAGCATCAAGGAGTTGGAATCGCTCCGTATGGATTTGCTACAATTTCAGACCAGCGACGATCTTGCCAAGTGGTTATTCGAGATCAATCCCCAAAATCGTCAACTCGCAAATTCCTAAATTAATATTTGTTACAATCGACGAATATCCAATCTCCTACTGTCAACAAATTTATCATGACGTTCTTTCGCCAAAATGTCGCGCCGTTCTTAATCTTGCTAGTATTTCTGTTTGCTTTGGTAGCAGTCAGCGCGCGAATTTTCTTGCCTTCAGACATGTCTGGCCCCGCACCATTGACGGGCGCGATCTTCCAGAGCTTACTGATGTTATTGAGACTGACGTAAGTTTAGAGGATGAGTTCGGCTAGTCCTAGATATGCAATCCCCTGCGGTGTAATCTCAAATCGACAAGGGAGAACTTCTAAGCCCTTGGCTACTGCCGTCCGCAAGAGTTGACCGTAAACGGGATCGGTAGTGTCGCCAGGGGCAAATTTGGTTTTGTCGCCGCGATTGATGAGATAGAGCATCACGGCTCGGTGCTCGGGCATCACATCAATTAGTTCTCTGAGATGCTTTTGACCTCTGGTGGTTTCGGTATCGGGAAAGATCGCCGTATCGCCGATCGACCAAGTGGTATTCTTGACTTCCAGATAAATCGGTCGATCGCCTCCTGCGAGTAAAAAGTCGATCCGGCTGCGTTTATCTTGCCCGTAAACTACTTCCGATCGAATGGTTTGGTATTTGCCTAATGAGGGAAAGAGATACTGTTCGAGGGCGATTTTAATCAGTTTGTTGGGCAACGCAGTATTGATGCCAATCCACACCCCATCGATCTCAATTGTCTCCCAAGTATAGGCAAGTTTGCGTTTGGGATTGTCATGAAAAGATACCTGTACTGGTGCGCCAATCTGACAGACGCCAGTCATCGGGCCAGTATTGGGACAATGAGCGGTAATCAGTTCGCCAGTAGTTAGCTGGATATCAGCAAAAAATCGTTTGTATCTGTTGACGAGGATGCCGGAATGGAGTTGTGGATAGGTATAGAGCAAGATGTTTAGAGTGGGGAGTTAGGCGGCACTTAGTTTCTGGTGGCGATGTAGGTTTCGAGCGAACCGAGATCGATCGCCATTTGTTCGACGATCGCTGCTGTATCCTCTAACTGCTGTTGGCGTGCGAGAGCTTCGATTTGCTTGGCCGCAGCGGTAATCCTAATAATGCCGACATTTGCGCTCGCACCCTTAATATAGTGAGCTTCGTTCGCGATCGCCTTTGCATCTCGACTGGCTACAGCTTGGCGCAGATCGTCGATGTGAATTTTGACATCTTCGGCCAACATGGTCAGTAGTTCTAGTTCAAATTCTGGGTCATCTTCCGAAACTTGATGCAATTGCTCCCAGTCGATATCGATAAGATCGTTCATTGGCTGATGAAGTAGTAAATATCAGGTAGTGCGATTGTTATTTTATCTCGATTGCTCGATCGAGTCGCCGAACTAAAGGATTTCTCCAAACCTCTACAGCTTAGATCTCCAAGCCCCATATGTTTCAAACCACCCGCCGCCGCTTGGCAATTTGGTATACCACCGTTACTGCGATCGTTTTGTTGGTGTTTGCCAGCGGGATGTATATCTACGTGCGGAGTACGCTGATCGAGCGCATTGACGATACCCTCAATCATGTCGTCGAAGTTGTCAGTCGATCGATCTCGATCGATAAAGTAGCTTTTCCCAGCGCGCCGAGCCAATTGCAAATTAATGTAGCGGCGAGTTTTCAAGATGATTCCGATCGATTAGATGACGATCGCATCGATTTAGAGGTGTTCAATCTCAACGGCAAATTATTGTGGTCTACACTCAAAGAACCGCTCAATCTGCCAGTCTGGATGAATTTGGAAGGGGAAACAGTGCGAGTAAATAATAATCGCATCCTCCGCCAGATTACCGCACCGATCGATCGCAATAATACTCTCGTGGGCTTTTTACGCGTCAGTCATCCGTGGTTTGAAGTCACCAAACCGACTGAGTTATTAATTGTCGATCTGACGATCGGGACATCTTTAGTCCTTGCCAGCGTGGCGACGATCGGTTGGTTTCTGTCTGGGATTGCGATCGAGCCAGTCAAGGCATCTTACCAACAGCTCAAGCAGTTTACCGCCGATGCTTCCCACGAGCTGCGCAACCCGATTGCCACGATTCAAACCAATGTCCAAGTCGCGCTGGGCGAAGAACCCTTACTCCCTCAACAACGCCAACAACTGCAAACGATCGAACGCTTGACGCGGCGGTTAGGGCGATTGGTAGACGATTTATTATTTCTGGCTCGCCAAGATAGTAGCCTCGTCAGATCGAATTTTGGTTTGGTGCCATTGGATGCGCTGTTAATGGAAACGATGGAAGAACAGCAACTAGCCGCTGTCGCCAGGGGCATTCACCTCATGCTGGAAATTGTCGATCCGGTGCTGCCGAGTGCGAGTAAATCGGTACGAGATCGGGCAGAAGTGTTTACGATCGATGGTGACTGGGATCGGTTAGTCAGACTATTTACCAATTTACTCACCAATGCCATTCAATATACGCCGTCGCCAGCCGACGCACCAGCACGAACTCGCGCTGCCGAGATTAAGGTCGAACTGCGACAAACCATCCGGCAAAATACCTCCTATCTCCAAGTTAAGATGAGTGATACCGGAATGGGGATTCCGGCTGAAGCTCTACCGCATTTGTTTGACAGATTTTATCGGGTAGATCC
>NZ_JANPGM010000335.1:0-2565 GCF_031423935.1 Chamaesiphon sp. VAR_69_metabat_338 | reverse complement strand
GCAGGGCCGATCTATTGAAGAAAGGAAAAAAATTTGTAGGTTGGGTTGCGGATGCGCGCTCGTCGGGTCTCCCGACGGTTTAGCGCACCAAGCAGAGCCTCGAAACCCAACACACTCAAAAATCAATTGTGCGGATGTTGGGTTTCACATTCGTTCAACCCAACCTACAGGTAGATTTTGGATTTTTCTCGATCCGATAGATCGGCCCTGCGAGCTTGGGGAAGGTTAGCTAGAGCAGAAATGAGCGCAACCCCCAGCCTAAAAATTTGCCAGTAGTCGGTCGATCGAACACTCTACTTCACTATAAACTTTACCCCAACCCTCAATCATTCTTATGGAGGAACAAACACTCCAAATCTTGATCGTCGATGACGATGAAATCGATCGCATGGCCGTTCGTCGCGCCCTGCTCAAATCCGGCATACCAGTCGAGGTTGCCGAAGCCGCTACCTGCGCCGAAGCCCTGATTCTACTGGAAACCAATTGCTACGATTGTGCCTTCTTCGACTACGGATTGCCCGACGGCAATGGTCTCAATCTGATCCGATCTGCCTGCCAACTTAACGTCCAACATCCCCTCGTCGTCCTTACCGGACAAGGCGACGAGCGCATTGCCGTGGATTTGATGAAAGCCGGAGCCACCGACTACCTCCCCAAATCCCAAATTTCTACCGAAACCCTCACTCAAGTCCTCCGCAACGCCATCCGACTCAATCGCGCCCAACGCGAAGTCATCGAAACCAGCAATCAGCTCAAACTCAACAACGAACTCCTCCAACAACAAAACCGCGATCTCGAACAACAACGCGATCGGATCGCCATCCAAAACCTCCAGCGCGAAGACTTTATCGCTCACCTCACCCACGATTTGCGCACCCCCCTGGTGGCTGCCAATCTCATGTTTAAGCTATTCGAGCAAGAGGCATTTTGCCCGCTGTCTAAGGATATGCACGATGCGATCTTGGCGATGGATCGCAGCAATCAGAACCTCCTCGATCTGGTGAATACGATCCTAGAAGTCAACCGCTACGAATCTGGCAACAAGCAGCTCACCTACACGACTTGCGATCTCTGGGATATCATCCAAGCGGTAGTCGAAGAACTCCAACCCCTAGCACAGTACAAATCGATCGATCTGATTCTCAAGAGCGAACACCCCGATCCCCAATCTCTCAAAATCCTCGGCGACTGCCAAGAAATTCGCCGCGCGATCGCCAATCTCGTGGGTAATGCCCTCAAATTTACCGATACTGGTAGTGTCGAGATCGACTTGGATTTTTGTCCGACATCTGTCAGTGAGACTGTTGCCGTCAATGGCTGGGTTTCGATCTCCGTCCGCGATACCGGACTAGGCATGTCCGCAGCAGAGCAAGCCGTTATTTTTGAACGCTTCCGTACTGGCAAACACCGCCAAGCCGGTAGCGGCTTGGGACTGCATTTAGTCGCTCGCATCGTTAATACCCACGCAGGCAAGATTACTGTCACCTCTGAGCCAGGGCAAGGCAGTCTGTTTATTATCTGCTTGCCCGTGCATCAGGTTTAGATTTTAGGGCGTAGAGGGCAGAGAGTAGTCGAAAACATTAGTTATCACCATAGATTTAAAAGGCTGTTTGAAAAGTCAAATTTGTTACGCCTAAACTCTAGAAAATCCCCCTAGCCCCCTTAAAAAGCGGATGCGCGTTCGTCGGGTTTCCCGACGGATTAGCGCACCAAGCAGGGGGAACCGGATTCTTAGTCCCCCGCTTGGTGCCTTTTCATGGTCGGGGAACCCGACCGAAAAGGCATCCGCTTTTTAAGGGGGATTTAGGGGGATTTATACCAACTACGGGTGTCAAAAATAACTCCTCGTGGGTACCCTCAGGTCGCCGCAGTAATAGTGTCTCTGCAAGAGTGCAAGCTGCGATCGTCATCTTTTATTTCTCAGTCCCCCGCTCTTCACTCCCCCAATCGACTTCCAAAGAATTTTCAGAAGTCATCCAATTGAGGGATAATCTCCCCTCTAGCCAAATGATAAGATTTGTGTATATCGAAAGTCGAGATAGACAACGTAGTGATACTTCCAACTATTCAACCAGTGAAGTCAGCACTACTCGATCGCAATCGATTCTGTCCTCATACCACAAAAATTTGGAGTAGTTATCATGGCAACCTCTTCTTCTCAAACACCTAACAAAACAGGACTCGCACCAGAGCGTAATGAATGGCGTTGGGGCTTCACACCCCAAGCCGAAATCTGGAACGGTCGTTTTGCAATGCTCGGATTTGTAGCAGCCCTCTTGACTGAGTACTTCTCCGGTCAAGGTGTCCTCCACTTCTACAACTTAATGCATACCATCAACACTACTGTAGTCCGCTAGGTTGACGTCAAGCCTAATGTTCCTTTAGTGAGATCTAACGATCTCCTGGTGGCAATACGCCACTGGCGTAACTATCTCTACCAGACGATCGTCACGCGGTTTTAGTTTAGAGAAAGCTTTCCCTCATCGCTTTCTCTAAATTAGCTCCATACCTGCCTCAGCGATGTGGCTATTTAGTTAAGGCATCGCCATTCGATCGGTTTACCAT
>NZ_JANPGM010000334.1:0-2657 GCF_031423935.1 Chamaesiphon sp. VAR_69_metabat_338 | reverse complement strand
CGCGATGATGATTTACCCTCGATCGAGCAAGTCCGATCGAAATTGCGCACGCCCACCCCAGAGCGGATCTTTAGCATCCGTCATGCGATGCAACTGAAGCTATCGATCGAAGATATCTACGATCTGACTGGTGTCGATCCGTGGTTCCTGGATAAATTTCAGGATATTTTAACGACCGAATCTTTCCTCAAAACTCAACAATTAGCCGACCTTACCAAGGCGCAATTGTGGGATGTCAAACGCCAAGGATTTAGCGATCGGCAGATTGCTTATGCTACTAAAACTCATGAAGATGAGGTGCGGACTCATCGCAAAGCTCTGGGTGTCGTACCCGCTTATAAATTAGTCGATACCTGTGCTGCCGAATTTGCTGCCGAAACGCCGTATTATTACTCGACTTATGAGGAAGAAACCGAAGTCATCCCCTCGACGCGGCGGAAGGTGATGTTCCTCGGCGGCGGGCCAAATCGGATCGGGCAGGGGATCGAATTTGACTACTGTTGTTGTCATGCGTCCTATGCCCTCAGCAAGCAAGGGTTTGAGACGATCATGGTCAATTCTAATCCCGAAACGGTTTCGACCGATTACGATACGAGCGATCGGTTGTATTTCGAGCCATTGACTAAAGAAGATGTCCTGAATATTATCGAAGCCGAGCAGCCCGAGGGGATTATCATCCAATTCGGTGGGCAAACACCCCTAAAACTCGCAGTACCCCTCCAAGAATATTTAAACCAGCAAGCTCAGTCCCCCAGTCCCCCCGTCCCCCAATCCCGCATCTGGGGTACTAGTCCCGATTCGATCGATATGGCGGAGGATCGGGAGCGGTTCGAGCTGGTGTTGCGGCAGTTGGATATTCAGCAGCCGGAGAATGGGATGGCGCGGGATTATGACGATGCGTTGGTAGTAGCCAATCGGATCGGTTATCCCGTGGTAGTGCGTCCGTCTTATGTCTTGGGCGGACGGGCGATGGAAATCGTCTACTCGGATACCGAGCTGGAACGGTATATGATCTACGCGGTACAGGTGGAGCCAGACCACCCGATTTTGATCGATAAGTTCCTGGAAAATGCGATCGAAGTGGATGTCGATGCGATCGCCGATGCATCGGGAATGGTAGTTATCGGCGGGATTATGGAGCATATCGAGCAAGCGGGGATTCACTCTGGGGATTCGGCCTGTTCGCTACCGTATGTCTCCCTGAGTGATGCGACAGTCGCGACGATTCGGCAGTGGACGGTGCAACTGGCTCGCGCGCTCAAAGTAATTGGGTTGATGAATATCCAATTTGCCGTACAGGGCGATTCTGCTTCGCAGACGCAACGCGAACGAGTCTACATCATCGAAGCCAATCCCCGTGCGTCGCGGACGGTGCCGTTTGTGGCTAAAACCACAGGCGTGCCCTTAGCTGGTTATGCAGCGCGGATTATGTCTGGGGAAACTCTCGCTGGTTTGAACTATACCCAGGAAGTGATTCCGACCCATATCGCCGTCAAGGAAGCCGTCTTACCCTTCGATAAGTTTCCCGGTACCGATACGATTTTAGGCCCCGAAATGCGATCGACTGGCGAAGTCATGGGTATCGATGTCGATTTCGGTCGCGCTTATGCCAAAGCCGAACTGGCAGCGAGTCAGAAATTGCCGTTGAGCGGGAAGGTATTTGTATCGATGAGCGATCGCGATAAACTAGCCGTCGTGCCCATTGTGCGGGATCTGATCGGCTTAGGTTTCCAAATTATTGCCACCTCTGGCACTCAAAAAGTGTTGGAGGAGCACGGCTTAGTCGTCGAGTCCGTCCTTAAACTCCATGAAGGCCGCCCGCATGTCATCGACATTATCAAAAACGGCCAAATTCAACTGATTATCAACACCCCATCTGGTGAGGAAGCGCAAGCAGACGGTAAATTGATTCGGCGCACGGCACTAGCATACAAGATCGGCATCATCACCACGATCGCGGGTGCTAAGGCGACGGCAGCGGCAATTAAGTCACTCCAGTCTCAACCATTACAGGTCAAAGCCTTACAGGATTATCTGGGCTTGAGTAGTTGATAGTCGATCGTAAAAGCAGAGATCTGAGGGTACCTACAAGCGGCGTTTTTATGCGGGGGACCTCCCGCATAAAAAAACGACAAGAGAGGGCTACCCCTACACAATTAACCTGTAGGGGTGCCCCTCGTGGGTACCCTCGATCTACGCTTAGCAATAGGATCTCTCGATCATAAAAATTTGCCGAGTCGATCGATCAACTGTGGTGCTTGTAAAACACCTTCAATGCGATCAACTGCTTGTCCACCCTTAAAAAACACGAGAGTAGGTAAGGCTTGAATCTGATGTTCCGAGGCAATTTGGGGATATTTATCGGTGTCGATCTTCATGATGCGGACTTGGCCGTTGAGTTCGATATTGACTTGTTCCAAAATTTTGGCCATCATCTGGCAGGGGCCACACCAAGTGGCGTAAAAATCAACTAAAATCGGTAACTCACTATTGGCGATCGCATCTTCAAAGCTAGTGAATTGTTGCTTGACTGCCATAAAATCCTCTTGAAACGAAGTGAAGGTAGCTCGATCTTAGACAGTTTTTGAGCGATCGAACAAGTATCGACAAAAAACGACATAAGCATGGCAACTCGAATTGTCTTCGGTAGAGGGGGG
>NZ_JANPGM010000333.1:0-6860 GCF_031423935.1 Chamaesiphon sp. VAR_69_metabat_338 | reverse complement strand
AGCCCAATCTTGGCAACTGCGGATACACTAAGTTAAGTTGGAATCTAGAACGGTTATCTCTATCTAATGGATGATGACCGACGAGCGTATTTTAGTCAGTCAGCAGGCTGTTGTCGCAGATCCAAATGGCTAAATAGATGTAAATTTGGCCGATGTATAAAAAACTGTCATTTTTATTAGTACTCGTACTGGCCGGTAGTTGCGATCGACTACCGCTAGAGTCAGCTGCCCAGAGCCAACCTGCGGATACCCCACCGCCGCTAGCGGCCGTGAGGCAAGCTGAAACAGTCGAAATTTATAATGACTGGAATGGCTATTCAGACATTACGCCAATTCTCCGGCATTCCAAGCTCCGCCTCGATCGCCAAAAACTAGTCGGTAACTCGCACATCGCTGTCGGTGGTTATGGGGCAGCGGGAATTCATCAGCAGAAAACTACCAAAGTCCAAATCCCCACCGCAGTTACCGCCCAATTTCTAGCGACCTTGGCCAAAACGCCGCTGCAAGTTGGCACTTATCAACCTCGACTCGATTCGAGCGATAATTATCCTTCCATCCAAATTCGAGTCACCATCGATCGCCAACAAATTACGTTTAGTTCCCAATCCCAAGCCGATAATTATGTGCCGTGGAAAGTCACGCTGCAACAGCATCATCGCGTCACCGAATATATTAGTAATTCGGCCTTCCCCGCCCAAGCCCTCAAGCTCCTCAATCCGTATCTCGATCGCACGGGTTTGGAAGCGATCGTCCAGCGGCGGCTGCGTCAAAAACTGCAACCGCCGCAATTCAAGAATCAGACGATCGGGCGCAAATCGCGTCCATAATCGGCCATAAAATAGTAGGATAGGCAATGAGGCGCAATCCCACCCCACAGGAACTAAATTATCGTCTTTGACCATCTTTAATCCCCAGCCTTAGGGTTAAGGTTCTAGTTTCGATCGCCGCGATCTCGAGCGCGCAACTCGTATGTTACCACTTGCCCCAGATACTCTTTTGCAACAACGTTACCGCATTCTCAACCTGCTTGATGATGGCGGTTCGGGGCGAATCTATCTCGCAACCGTTGACGAAGCCGTTCCGCTGGAACATCGCGAGCGGGGCGAGACTGAGTGCGCGATCGAGGAGATCGTCCCTTCCGATCGATTCCCAACAGTCGTGGCCAAAGCCAAAGAGCTGTTCGATCGAGAGGTCAAATTGCTCGAACGGCTTCAACACTCGCAGTTGCCTCGGTTTTGGGGGACATTTACAGAGCGCGATCGCCTATTTTTAGTGCGGGACTATATCGCCGGATCGACCTACGCACAGCTTTTGAACGAGCGTCGGGATCTGAATACCGCATTTAGCGAATCGGAAGTCTGGCAATTTTTAACCCAAATCCTGCCCGCGATCGGCTACCTCCACAGTCAAGGGGTAGTACATCGCAATCTCGCTCCCAGAAATATCATCTGCCGCGATCGCGATCGGCTACCCGTCCCCATTTCGTTGGGCGTAGTCCAAGAATTTGCCGATAAACTCCAAGCAGACCCCAGCAACCAGTCGCGGGCGATCGGTCAACCTGATTACGCGCCACCAGAACAACTCCAGCACGGCCAAGTCTACCCCCACAGCGACCTCTACGCCCTGGCCGTCACGGCGATCGTCTTATTAACGGGCAAAGAACCCAGCGCGCTATTTGAAAATCATCTCCCCAACTGGGAGTGGCGCAAGTGGACGACCATCAACGATGATTTTGCCAATGTACTCGGACGGATGTTGAGTCTCGATCCTGGAGATCGCTATCAATCGGCTGTCGAAGTCAATCGCACCTTACAATCACTAGATATTCCCGCAATTCGTCCACCGCAGTTAGAGCCAACCCCCCAGCACCCGTCTACCATTCCCACCGTCGCCGTCGGTGCCCCCTCACAGCCAGCAGCCCCGGAAGAACGCTCGGCCATCACCAATCTTGGCAAATCGATCTGGGAACAGCCCCGAGTCTTTATCCCGGCTGGCTTGCTGATCTCCTTAGTGGCCGGACTCGGTTCCTGGTTTGGCGTCAGCCAGCTCTTGCACCGCCCCGCTACAGATCCCGTCGCCACCACCCCACCCAAACAAATCGACTTCAATAATCCGACGATTCCCACAGATGCGAGCAGTCCCAGTCCGAACGCTGGCGGCGATCTCATTCAACCCGAACTGAATCGATCGGTCATTAAAGAGGGCACTGTCGATGCAAATACACCCATTAAATACCGGCTGACTGCCGTAGCCGGTCAAAATCTCGATATCCAATTAGTCCCTGCCGCTAGCCCCACTACCGATCCAAATCAGCCGCTGGCCGCTAACGACCCGGCCAGAACTACCCCCAACCCGGTCGCACCGATCGATGCTAGCCCGACACCAGCGCAAACACCTAGCACGACTAACCCACCCGTCTCGATTCCCAGCGCAGTATCGAACAATCAACAACAAGTCCTGATGACAATCTTATCGCCAGCAGGTGCGGCGATCGACAAACAAGCCGAGCGCGTCGTCGGTTGGCGCGGCCAAGTCCCCACCGATGGCGAATACACGATCGAATTACGCCCGATTAAGGGTCTGACGGGTAACGCTTTTCCCTATAAGTTGAGCGTCACCCAACTGGCGGTCGCCCCCTCTCCCTCACCGACTACCGAACCCACACCGTCATCAGCAACTAGTCCCACGCCCGCAGCTAACCCTTCACCAGGATCGACACCACCATTAGGCATCCCTACTCCCGGCCAAAGCGGGACGGATGGGAGTTCAACTAGCCCACAATCCACACCGCCCAGCACCGATTCATCGATCGGTGCGCCAGCAACCCCAGTCCCGATCGTCGTCCCCACCACGCCAACACAGTCAGAACGCCCCACTCGCACGCGCCGCCGCAGAACGCAGACACAAGAAGCTAGCCCCGCTGTCAAGGAACGATCGACCGAATCCACGGAAGAAACCCCCGCTCAACGTCGCCGCCGCCGTCGGGTTGAAGCGAACAACGATGAGACACCAACTCGCCGCCGCCGGGTCGAATCGAACGACGATGAGACACCAACTCGCCGCCGCCGGGTCGAATCGAACGACGATGAAACCCCAACGCCCCGCCGCCGCCGTCGGGTCGAATCGAACAACGACGAGACACCAACGCCCCGCCGCACCCGACAGACCGACACCGAACAAACCAAGCCCAGTGCCACACCGAAACCGGATGGGGAGAGTAACAAATCTACCAATACGCCCCAACCCGAACCCTCGATCGGCATCCCCGTCCCGCCAGCCAAAACTACTACTCCAAATCGCACCGAGGGTAAACAATCTGCCCCGAACCCAGGCAGAGGTGACGTCGATCCAGATTAGGATCGTCACTACTCGACCAGCTCCATACCAGCGACTTTAAATGCTCCCGATCGCCAGTACCGACACCGATGCGAGTAAAACCGTCCTCATAGCAGCCTAGCTAGTTATGCCTGCCGTCGATCGACCAGCTCTATACCAGCCAAGTTAAATGCTCCTGATTACCAGTACCGACACCGAGGCGGGTAAAACCGTCCTGACAGCAGCATTATCTAGTTATGCTCGCAAATACCGTCCGCAGCAAAACTGGGGCATTCTCAAGCCGATTCAATGCGGCACTGGCGATCGCGAGTTCTATAGTCGCCTGTTCGATCGGGCGATTGCCGAGATTAACCCGATTTATCTGGATCGGCCCCTCGCACCGCCGATCGCGGCTGCCCAAGCAGGGGTGGCGATCGATTTGGGCGTGGCTTGGCAAGCACTTACCCAGATGCGCCAACAACATGATTTCGTCTTGGTAGAGGGCATCGGGGGTTTGGGTACACCGATAACCGCCGAACTCGTCATCGCCGATTTGGCTCGTGAGTGGCGATTGCCAGCAGTTTTAGTCGTACCTGTCAAACTCGGCGCGATCGGTTTAGCCGTAGCCAATGTTGCCCTCGCCCGACAATATAATGTCCAGTTACGCGGGATCGTCCTCAATTGTCCCCAGCCGCTAACTGCTGAAGAGATTGCCAATTTTGCCCCCGCCGAACTGATTCAATCCCTCACCAGTACCCCCGTCCTCGGTTGCCTGCCCTATCTCCCAGATCTCCACGATCTGGATTTACTCGCCGCTGCGGCTGCCGATCTCGAATTAGAAATCTTGTTGCCAAATCTAGCTGCGACAGATCGATCTACCGCACTTGGCCGATCTCACTAGACTGCGGTGGATACTTATCAGCAGCAGTGCGATCCAATAAAATGTACTCACGTAAGTAATAACGCAGAAATCACAGCGATCGGGTCGCTACATAATAGAGTGAGTAGCAGATGTTTTGCAGGCTAGTCGCAGCTTGTGTCAATCTGTGAGTGGCATTACTGACACTGTGATTTTTTGTTGATGGTGAGCCTCTGTAATAATACTGTTGGAAGACTATGAATCAGCCATGTATAGTTAATGCGTAGTTGAATTTCTATTTTTCAGAAGAAATAGAAGTTAGCTGCGACTAAATCTGGCTCGAACCTAGTAATCAGGAAGTTCTCGAAATGTCCGCTTTAAACCCCGTGGCTAAATTTTCGATGGCAGTCTTTTCAGCTGTCGCCGTCTGTGCCTCAATGGCTGGATCTGCATCAGCCGCAGCCATCAGAACTGGATTCAGCAGCAATAGTCTCGCTGCAAACGATGATGGTTCTGCGCCAATGACCTCACTTGGCTTTACAGCCAACTTATTTGGCAATAGCTTTAGCCAAACTTATGTTAATAACAACGGTAACTTAACTTTTACAGGTGCTTTTGGTGATTATACTCCTACTAGTATTGCAGGTAGCAACACCCCGATTGTGGCACCATTTTTCGTAGATGTAGATACAACAGTGACTGGCTCTTCTATTGTCACTTATGGAACGGGAACAGTTAATGGTTATGCTGCCTTTGCTGCCAACTATGTGAATGTTGGATATTACGGTTCTACAGCCACCAAAAATAATAGCTTTCAAGTTGTGCTCATCAATCGCCCCGATACGGGTACTGGCAACTTTGATATCGAATTTAATTATGACCAAGTTCAGTGGGAAACTGGTACCGCTAGTGGTGGTAATGCTGATGGTTTAGGCGGTTCATCTGCTCGTGCTGGTTATTCCAATGGTTTGAGCGGAGCCGCGAATGTGTCTTATGAATTTCCTGGTTCTGCTGTCAATGGTGCCTTCTTAGATGGCGGTCCAGCCGGAACTTCACTCATCGCCAATAGTCTTAACAAGATGCAATAACCGTCAACGGCATGGGCCGCGAGGTTGTTCTTCGCCCAGCGGGCAAAGTCCTTGTTCTTGAACTTGGCGTCCTCGAAGTGGGGCGCAAAGCGCGAATGCTTCTCGAGGTTCGGCCTCGCAAAATACTTGGAAATGCGCGCCAGTTCACGCTGGTCAACTTCCGTGGTTTGGGCAGGGTGGCGCGCATATTCCGCTTCAACTTCTGAGCGGAACTTTTCAGCACCAATCTCGTGCACGAGGATCTTGATGCGGGCCTTGTACTTGTTGTCCCGGCGGCCATAGAGGTTGTAAACCCGCATGATGGCCTCGATGTAGGGAATGAGCTCGGCTTCCGGCAGGAACTCCCTGACGGTGACGGCGATCATTGGCGTGCGGCCCTGGCCACCACCCACCATCACTTCCCAGCCGCTCTGTCCCTTGTCGTTGCGGTGCAGGCGCAGGCCAATGTCATGCACCTTGACGGCAGCCCGGTCATTGGGCGCACCCGT
Organism: Chamaesiphon sp. VAR_69_metabat_338; assembly: GCF_031423935.1. Classification (NCBI taxonomy): domain Bacteria; kingdom Bacillati; phylum Cyanobacteriota; class Cyanophyceae; order Gomontiellales; family Chamaesiphonaceae; genus Chamaesiphon; species Chamaesiphon sp. VAR_69_metabat_338. Next base: position 1,110 of record NZ_JANPGM010000333.1, on the reverse strand, counting down.
CACGGCAATCTTGAACTTGCGTGGCAGGAACGAGAATTCAGGATGAAGCGAGGACCACTGCCGCAGCAATTCGCCAATCGGTCTGGGATCGGCAATCTCGTCTGCGGCCGCACCCGCCCAATGATCCGTCGTCACGTTGCGGATGCAGTTGCCGGAGGTCTGGATGCCATGCATCTCGACTTCAGCCAATGCCTCGAGAATGTCCGCCGTGTCTTCGAGCTTGATCCAGTTGTACTGGATGTTCTGGCGCGTTGTGAACTGGCCGTAACCCCTGTCCCATTTGTCCGCGATGTAGGCGAGGCGGCGCATCTGCTTCGATGACAGCGTGCCATAGGGAATCGCAACACGCAGCATGTAGGCATGGAGCTGCAGGTAGAGGCCGTTCATCAGACGCAAGGGCCGGAATTCTTCTTCCGTCAGTTCGCCCTTCAGGCGCCGGTTGGCCTGGTCACGGAACTGTGCCGTGCGCTGCTGCACGAAACTCAGGTCGAACTCATCATAGCGGTACATGTCTTATCCCTCGACGGCGGCAAACTTGCCCGCCGTTCCTTCAGCTTGCTTTCCAAGGTCCAGGCGGACCGTCGGCCCCTGGGCGCGGATGCGTTCACGGATATGCGACGCGCGGATCATTCCTTCGATGCGCTCGGCATCAAACAGGTATGCACCCGTCACCGCGTTGGCCTTTTCATCAGTCTTGGCGCGGGCTTCCAGCGCTGCCACGGCCTGTGGTTCCTGCGCCAGCACCGCATTGTCGATGGCAAGCGCCCATTCACCGGCACGCGTGAGGAAGACAACCTCCCCATCACGCAGGCGGTTGGCCGTCATCACCTGGCCTTTTTCAATCGTCGTCATGAAGCAGCTCTCAATATTGCATTCTGGATATCTTCCCGGACGGGAAAGGGAACAACGTCAGCGCTGGACGAAAGCTTGCCGGCCCTGCCGCGCGATGCTTCGTTCAGGCCGATGTAAATCAATGCGGGACCTTCAATTCCGGCACTGTGCACGGTCTCCCACAGGTTTCCGATGGTGGACTGGATCACGCGTTCATCACTGCGCGTTCCGTTCTCAACCAGCGTCACGGGGGTTGATGGATGCATTCCGGCATCAAGC
>NZ_JANPGM010000332.1:0-6250 GCF_031423935.1 Chamaesiphon sp. VAR_69_metabat_338 | reverse complement strand
GTTGGTATATCACTTCTGGATGAGTACATTTACGATCGTCCATCATACTGCCGCAGATATTCCGTTTAATCCTGAAGGTGAGTGGAACGAAGCGGTCGCGCAGTTATCTGGTACCGTACATTGTGACTACCCAGCTTGGGTCGAGTTCCTCTGTCACGATATCAATGTCCATGTGCCACATCATGTTTCGATCGCTATTCCTTCTTACCGATTGCGTGAAGCTCACGCCATCATCAAAGACAATTGGGGTGAATATATCAAGGAACGGAAGTTCACTTGGGAAATGATGAAAGATATCACTGATAAATGTCATATCTATGAAGAGAACGAATTTTATCAAACTTTCCGCGAATTTAACGCTAATAACTAGCAATATGTCAGTAAGATAAACAACGAGGTGGGCAAAAGCCCACCTTTTTTATTAATGTATCTTCCTTCGATCGACAAATACACTACGGGTCTGTAGGGGCAGGTTGATGCTAGAAATTATGCGATCTGTAGCGATCTCCAGACTTGTTAGGACACATCCCCGACTTCTTCTCTTCGAGACGCTACGCGAACGAGAAGTCGGGGATGTAGCAGTAATGGTCGCATTGTTCTAACAGCCTTGGCGGTTGCTATGCATATCGTTAGCAACGAACCTGCCCTAACGCACAAACAGCTCTGAGGATTCAACTCACAACATTTAGATGTTGGTAGGGGAGGGCTGGTTTGTTTGAAAATTGTGGTGTCTGGCGATCGTCTTTAGCATAAACCAGCCCCTACAGATACTGACGATGCCAAATCATTTAGATTCGCCACAGTCTCTGTCGAAGATAGTAAGTTAAAATAAAGCCTGGCTCACCTACACCCAATCGCCCAAACATGCAATTCATCGATCTCGCAGAAGTAGAAGTAGAATCCGGCAGTGGCGGCGATGGGATGGTAGCCTTTCGGCGGGAAAAATATGTCCCTGCTGGCGGCCCCGCTGGTGGTAACGGCGGCAAAGGCGGCTCGGTATACTTTACCGCTGTCGAAAATCTCCAAACCCTACTCGACTTTCGATACAACCGTCGCTTCAAAGCTGAAAATGGCACCAAAGGCGGCTCGAAAAATTGTACGGGTGCCACTGGCGAAGACCTAATTGTCGAGGTACCTTGTGGCACGATAATTTTTGATACGGCTACCGACGAACTCCTCGTCGATTTAGTCGAACCCGGCCAAACTTTTAAAGTCGTCGCGGGTGGTAAAGGTGGCTTGGGAAACGCCCACTTTTTGAGCAATAGCAACCGCGCGCCAGAATATGCCCTCCCCGGACAACCTCCCCAGCAAAAACGGATTCGCTTAGAACTAAAATTACTAGCCGAAGTCGGGATTATCGGTCTGCCAAATGCAGGTAAATCCACCCTGATTTCGGCACTTTCAGCCGCCCGCCCGAAGGTAGCCGACTATCCATTTACCACGCTAATACCCAATTTAGGTGTCGTCCGCAAGCCGTCTGGAGATGGGACATTATTTGCCGATATTCCAGGACTAATTGAAGGTGCCTCTCAAGGTGCTGGGTTGGGGCACGACTTTCTGCGACATATCGAGCGCACGCGCGTATTATTGCATTTAGTCGAGGCGACTAGTGAAGATCCGATCGGGGCTTACCAGACGATTCAGCAGGAGTTGACGGCTTATAATGACTCTTTGGCTACCCGACCCCAAATTCTGGCCTTGAGCAAGATCGATGCAGTAGATGAGGAGGAAGTCGCCGAAATCGCTCAAGCTCTGAGCGCGATCGCCAACCAACGAGTATTCTTGATTTCGTCAGCGACGCGGACGGGATTAGATCCATTGCTGCAAGAAGTGTGGCAGCAATTGGATAAATTAGCCGCAGAACGCCTTGCGGATAAACTCGCACTCGAACGTGCTGCATTTCCCGTCCTAAAATAACAAAATAGGTAGGTATAGTTTTTGACTACACCTACCTATTTGGCAGAATTGCTCTTCTATTACGGACAGGGAGGGATTCGAACCCTCGATAGAGTTACCCCTATAACACATTAGCAGTGTGCCGCTTTCGACCACTCAGCCACCTATCCAGATAGCGCAGATTTACTGACATTTGCCAATAATATCATGCTGGTTAGATTTTTACAAGATATTTCACCGCAACTATGACAACCACCCCGCTACCGCTTACTCAAGTCTCGGCTCACCCCGCCGATCGATTCGCGATCGGGTTTGCGCCTCTCTCCCTAGATGAAGTGTATCAATTGGCAGATGATGCGGGGAATGGGGCTGTAGTTGTCATGAGCGGGACAGTCCGCGATCGCACCGATGGTCGTGCGGTAGATTACCTCGAATACCAAGCCTACGAACCAATGGCAATCCGGGTCTTTGCCGCGATCGGGTGGGAAATTCGCGATCGGTGGCCGGATGTCAATCATCTCGTCATCTATCACCGGATCGGCAAACTCAAAATCGGCGAAATCAGCGTCCTGGTGGCTGTCGGTACACCCCATCGCGGCGAGGCTTTTGCCGCATGTCAATACGCGATCGATACTCTCAAACACCAAGCACCGATTTGGAAAAAGGAATGGTACACCGAAATCGACGGTCAAAAAGCCAGTACCTGGGTCAGTATTGGTGCCTGTGAAACGCCCTCATCGCCTCATTAGATCTCTGGCGAAAGTCTGAGGTTAACTGTGGGTAGAGGGTAGGCTTTAGGCTTTAGGGGATACGGAATAGAATGCAAGCGTCCCCGCTGTCTCGAAGCTTGCGCGCCGCCTAAGCGGCGGTCGCAACCGTCGGGAAACAAAGGCGTTGGCGTTGGCGTAGCCTGCCGTAGGCACAGCCACTCCGTTAGCGGCTTGCTCCCGCCTTTGTTCCCCGGCCATGGAAGCAAGACAAGACAGGAGTTACGCGCATCGCTCCCCGCTCCCCACTCCCCCCTCCTAACGAGCTTTACGCGGAAACGAAGGTAAATTCTGGCGGAGTAGCTCGGTAGACGATCGCACATTCCCAGCGTCTTGAAACTGTAAATCTGAATTCCATGCTGGTGGTTGGGCAACTTCGCGCTCGACTAGCGGTTTGAGGGCGAATCCTTTGACAAATAAGCTTCTAAAAAACTTCTTGGCGCGCCAAGCATCCACATAAAAATGGATGAGCACGCTCAGATACAGCAATGGGAAGATTTCGACGATCGTTAAATATTGCTCGTTTTTACTTCCACCTAAAATATTATCGAGGGCAGGGGCAATTGTCGCCAGTAGTCCACCCAACCCACCTAACAACAGCGCGAATGTTAGATTGTGCAGCTTGACATCGAGCAAAATTTCATAACCATGATACAGGCTGTTGATGTCGCCTTCGATCGTTGGAAATAAGCAGGCTGGTAAATGCAAAGACTTGTGTCCGACTATCCGAGTCGCGGAAAATTTAAACCCCTGGATCTGGCCGAAATAGCCCTGCTGTGTGGGTTTGAGATCGGAAGTATCGGTTTCTAGACTATCGAGACTCGCTCGATCGGTCGCCGAACTCACATAAATCGCACTTGCTAATCGCTGTGTAATTTGTGAGAAATCTAGCGTGCTGACAATCACACAACTATCGAAGGGAATTTTAATCATGGGATCTAGATTATTGAAATACCTACTGCAATTGAAACACTGAAAACACCAATCTGTCGGTAATAAATAACACCCTTAAGAATTCAGCTTATAGCTGTATTATAAATAGTTACTATACTCTGGTACTTTTTTGAGCAAAAATACTGAGTGCAATCGAGTCAAATTTAATGCTCAGTAGTCGAACCAGTGCTGAATTACGAGCCGCACCTCTATCTTTGGGTTGTAGTCTGGGTACTTTAATTGATGAGTGAGTAAGCGAAAGATCGATCGATTGTGTATGAAAGTAACTATAGCTGCAGTGACGGATGAGGTGACTCCATCTGGAGCGCAAATGACATCAATGGTGCAGGCAGCCAGCGATCCCCAGACTAGCCCCCAACTACTCTGCAAACTAGCGATGGCGGCAGATTGGCACCTGCGACAACTAGTCGCGAGCAATCCCAATACGCCAACGGAGACCTTGTGGCAATTAGGAATTGACTTTCCCGAAGCCATTTTAAATAATCCAATTTTTGAACTCCTACAGATAGAACAGCTTGACTTGGTCGCCACCATTCCGCAGCCGACCCTCACGAGTCTACTCCAATGCGATCGAGTACCCAAAAGCTTTATGGAGTATGCAGTGACTCAACAAGACTATAGTCTGTGGTTGGCAGTAGCTTACAATCCCCATACGCCGAGTAAACTGATCGAACACTTGGCTCAAAAATCCCGGGGTCGAGATCGCGAATTGATTCGGGCTGTGGCTGCCCATCCCCAGACACCTACACATTTGCTGGCGGAAATTACGGACATTGGTGCGGGCATCGCCCAGATTGTGGCCGAAAATGCCCAGACACCCATCCCCGTGCTCGAACAAATCTTGCGTAAGTATGGCAGTCCTTACGATCCGACTTTTACCATCCTGGTCGCCCTGCACCCGCAGCTAAATCCCCGCCTATTGATGCAGATGTATCTAGCACCGAGTGAGACAGCAGCACAATCCCTGTGGCTGGCAAAACAGCTCGATACCTCATCGACGCAGTTGACACAGCTAGCCGCGACCGATTGGCCGGTATTACTGCTGGCGATCGTCCGCCATCCTCAGACTCCCAGCGACACCATCGATTCGATTTGGCAGCAACTCCAGATCGATCCCGATGTACCTAGTCCGCTCGATCGACTTATTTATGATTCTTTTGCTAGTAATCCAAACACAGCTCCAAAACTGCGCAATGAGTTGCGGAAGTTATTGAAGTGACTAGAGGTAGCTAGTTGACAACTTAACTAGCAAATACCACAACTGTTTAGCCCTGACTGTCTTTATACTTGCATTGCGCTACCATGAATCCTCAAGATTTACAGACTTATCTCGATCGCTTAATTACCAACCAGCTCAAAATTAGCACCATGATTTGGGGTGCGCCCGGAATTGGTAAATCGAGCATCGTCAGACAACTCGCTACCGCCCATCAGCTCGAATTTATCGATATCCGGCTGAGTCAATTGGCTCCGACGGATTTGCGCGGCTTGCCGGTCGCCACAGATGGGGTATCCAAATGGTTGCCACCCGAATTTTTACCAACCCAGGGGCAGGGAATTTTGTTTCTCGATGAGATTAATATGGCTCCACCAGCGATGCAAGGGGTCGCCCAACAGCTCATATTAGATCGGCGAGTGGGGACTTATGTCGTCCCTGCTGGCTGGTATGTGTGGGCGGCAGGGAATCGCAAGGAAGATCGGGCGGGGGTGTTTGATATGCCCGCTCCGCTCGCCAATCGGTTCTTGCATTTACAAGTGGAGCCGGATTTTGAAAGTTTTAAGGCTTATGCCTTGCAGCAAGGGGTTCACGAGCAAATTATCGCGTTTTTGTCGTTTCGTCCGAGTTTACTGCACAAAATCGATCCGCACCAACCAGCTTGGTGTTCGCCGCGATCGTGGATGATGGCGAGTAGTTTACATGCGCATGGATTGGATGTCGCCCCCGCGATCGGGATGACAGCAAGTGCCGAATTTCAAGCCTTTATCGACATGTACCGGATGTTACCCGATTTACAGGCAATTTGCGAAGGCAAAGGCGATCGAATCCCGTTTCCAGTCGAGCCTTCGGCGCGCTACGCAACCGCGATCGGTTTGACAGTACATGCAGCAACAGATGTCGATCGGGCTTGTCATGCTTTTCGGTGGCTCAGTCGAGTCGCACCGGCTGAGTGGGTGCAGTTATTTATCTCAGATTTATTGGGCTTGATGCGATCGTGCGGACAACTAGGCTTATTTACAGCCCTAATTGAAAAAGACCCCTCGATTCAGAAATTTCTTCAAGACTATCGCCAATTGGCAGCATCTTTAAATTAATCGCCCATCAAAAACCCAACCGTCAGGGTTGGGTTATCTAGCTAGAGCTAATTCAACGATCGAGATAGTGCCGTCGCGCTTAGAAACCGTTGCGACCCCACACTACCATCGAAATCGACCAGGTAAATAATACTAACAGCGCGACCCAACCTAAAGTCAGAATATCCATAGTTTTAGTTAGAAGTATATTTTTATGCCTGCATCTATCATAATCCGTTGCGGACTTACTTAGCAAACAACATGATTAGGGGATAGGGGATAGGGGATAGGGGATAGGGGATAGGGGATAGGGGATAGGGGATAGGGGATAGGGGATAGGG
>NZ_JANPGM010000331.1:0-1637 GCF_031423935.1 Chamaesiphon sp. VAR_69_metabat_338 | reverse complement strand
GTTTGTCGGCCAGGATGCCTTCGAGTTGACGACCGATCTCCGGCGATGGTTGAATTAAGCGATCGACGTATAACCGATAACCGGAGTCAGAGGGAATCCTACCCGCAGAAGTATGGGGTTGATACAAGAAGCCAGCTTTTTCGAGCGTCGCAAAACCACTGCGAATTGTCGCGGGACTGATGTTTAAATTGTAGCCATCTACTAGCGTTTTAGAACCAACCGGCTCGGCAGTAGAAATATATTGGCGGATCGTCGCCCACAAAATCTGCTGATGACGCTTATTTAAATCGAATGACATAGACTACTACCGCTTGAGCGGAATTGTAAATGATGGTAGTTCTCTACTAATAGATGCGCTGCTGCTAGCGATCGGTGATGGCCAGATGCTAGCCGATCGACCAAAGATAAAACTGGCTGAATTGTAACCGATCGATCTAGGCGGTGGTAACCGGGGATCGCCCTGCGAGAATACTATCGTAACCGATATCGGGGATCGCGATCGCTTAACTAGTAGCGCGGTAATCGCGGCTCGACAATCTGGCTGTAGGCATCGATGCCGCCGATAATATTGCTAACGTTGGCAAAGCCGCGCTCGACTAGCCACTGACTCATCTGTGCCGATCGCATCCCATGATGGCACAATACCAATGTTTCGATCTCTTTATCCAGCCGCGTGTAAATCTCTGGCGACCAATCGGCGTGTTCGCTCAAGGGTAAGTTGATAAATCTCGGCAGTGCGACAATCGCTAGTTCTTGGGGTTCGCGGACATCGACAAATTGATATTGGCTGTCTGGATCTGCGAGTTTGGCGGCTAATTCAGTAACGGTGATTTCAGTAAAAGTCATATCAAATTTGGTGGCGGTGCTGAATTGGGGGATCGAGAGTTCGGGAACGAGCTTACACCACATCGGGCAATCGCCGTTGCCGAATATACAACCATAATAAACCGACACCCCCGATCGCGATTCCGACGAGACTTACGAGTTGTGCCGTCTTGAGCGTACCAAACATCAAACTATCCGTCCGCAAGCCCTCAACTCCAAATCGTCCGACGCTATAAGCGATTAAATATAATAGAAAGATCGAGCCAGTTTTTAATCGTTGGTGGCGATCATTATTGATGAATAACCACATCAGCCCGATGAATACTAGTAAATTCCAGACAGATTCATACAAAAATGTCGGATGAAAGTAGTCGAAATTTTTGTAGGCAAATGGTCGTCGATCGGCTGGGATAAATAACTTCCAAGGTAAATTCGTCGGACTGCCAAAAGCTTCCGAATTAAAGAAATTACCCCACCGGCCGATCGCTTGCCCTAAAGCCACCGATGGGGCCACAATATCAGCCAATTGCCAGAAGGAAATTTGTTTGAGTTTGGCAAAAATTATCGCCGCGATCGAGCCGCCGATAATTGCACCATGAATGGCAATCCCACCTTCCCAAATCTTGATAATCTGGTCGGGATGTTGGGAGTAATTCGACCACTGAAAAGCTACATAATATAAGCGCGCCGCTGGAATTGCACCCAGTACCAACCAAATCGCTAAATCGGCGATCGCTTCGGGATCGACTTGGCGCGATCTCGCCAAGCGCATCGATAAATTCACCCCAATTAATACCGCCGAGGCGATTAAT
>NZ_JANPGM010000330.1:0-2650 GCF_031423935.1 Chamaesiphon sp. VAR_69_metabat_338 | reverse complement strand
ACCTAAAGCCTAAAGCCTACCCCCTACCCCAACACCCGATCGATCTGACGCACCAGATCGATCGGCAGAAATGGTTTGGCAACAATATTTACGACCCCCAACTCCTGCAATCGCTGTTGTGAGGGGATATGACGGCTGGCTGTCAACAGAATGACCGGAATGATTTTAGTCGGATCTTGGGCGCGCAACTGGCGTAAAAAAGCCAATCCATCCATTTCGGGCATCATCATATCCAAGACGATCGCATCGGGAGTATTCGTGGCGATTTCGATTAAACCCTCACGTCCAGAAGCCGCAGTCAGAATATCCCAACCTTTGAGTTTGTGCAGACACATCGAGACAATTTCGCGGATGTTGCGATCGTCATCAATAATTAAGACGCGCTTGGCAACTCGATCTGGCAGCGGTAACGAGCGCTGACGCGCTGCTGAATGTACCAACGCCTGCTTGGATTTGACCCGCGCACTGACTGGAACGATCGCTGGTTTTTTCTTGAGGTATTTATCGATCGTTTTGACGATCGCTTCAGCCTGAATTGGTTTACTTAAAAAGCCATTAGCACCGATAAATTTAGTCCGTACCCGATCGATCAAACCATCGCTACCAGTTAAAATAATCACCGGCACGTTAGCTAAGGACGGTGTTTTGCGAATTTGTTCGCAGACTTCATACCCATTAGTAACTGGCATCACCAAATCTAAAAAGATCAGATCTGGCTTATTTCTAATCAAGCTGGGAATAATTTTGAGCGGATCTTGGACGCCAAAAGCGCGATGACCGTGGGCGGTAATGATTTGCTCTAAATTTTTATAAACAGTCAGACTATCATCGACACAAGCAATCAGCGAGCCAACTTTTTTAGGGACGCTCGCCTTGTTAGCCGCGATCTCCGCAGTATCGCTAGCCCAGGAACTCAGATCGTGTCGATCGAGGATTTTCGGATCGGCGTTTAGCCCTGAGTCAGGTAAATTTCCGTCGATCGCGCTCGAACCGATCGGGGATAGCGCAATCAGTCTGGCTGTTAATAATGGTAATAAATATTTGCCAACATCGATTAATTTTTGATGCCGATCGATTGCCAAGCTCCGCAGCGTTTTTCGATCGTCAATGGCTGAAATTAAGGCTTGTAAGTCTGGGGTGCCATTAACTGCCATTGAGATTTGTACTGACTTATCGATAACTGGTACCAAACTAGGCGCGTAGCTAGCAAGACCGGCTTTTTTCCATTCTTGCCAATCCTGAATCGTTTCGGTCAGAATTGCTTGTATTTCCAATAAGGGCAGTACCGATTTTACATAATTGTTATTATTATTATCAACAGGAATTAGCTGATAAAATAAGCGATCGCCTTGATTTTGACTGAATTGAATGATATCAAATAAAACTTCTTTCGCCGCACAGGATTGGGCGAGTTGATTGGCATTTAAGAGGGCTTCTTGCCGATCGTCGGCGACGTTCTTTGGCTGGATCTGAGCCGCTAAGGCCAAATTTCGCCGCCACCGCTCGATCGCATCGATCCCCCCGCTCATGCCTGCCAAGCGTCCGGCGGTAAAGCACAACATCCAATTGGGGACATGTTCGACTCGCACGATTAAATTACCACTAAAAGCCTCAGTTCTAATTTGATTGAACTGAGTGATTAAGTCTTTAAATTTGACGTTATTTGGACTTGTGGTAATCATGGGGAGCGGGGAGCGGGGAGCGGAGGGTTGGATTAGATAAAGCTGCTGTATTTAAGGTGCCCTAGTTCGATCGAGTTTTATCCATTGGTTGCGGTAACGTCACAAAAAACGTACTACCGTGCCCCCATTTACTTTCGACCCAAATCTGACCCTGATGTTGCAACGCGATCGATTTGCAAATTGCCAAGCCTAATCCCGTACCGCCTTTGTCGCGCGCATCGGAGGCATCGACTTGTTGAAAGCGGTTAAAGATAGTTTCGATTTTATTAGCGGGGATGCCGCGTCCGCGATCGACGATCGCAAACTGGATGCGTTGGGCGGGGAGTGGCTCCGAGCCATATCCCACCCTCCCATCATCGACGAGGGTAGCGCAGATCGAGACGGTACTCCTTGGCGGTGAAAATTTGATGGCATTATCGAGCAAATTGGTAAAAATCTGGATCAGCCGATCGGGTGCGACCCAAATCTGGACGGTGGGGCAATCGACCTCGATCGTTACCTGTGCGGCGGCTGCCAGACTGCTCATTACCTCGATCGAGCGGCGCACGATCTCGTGTGCGTCGCACCACTCTCGCTCGACGCGATTGCCGTGTGCGGCTAGCTTTTCCAGATCGAGGATGTTATTAACCAGCCGCACAAGCCGTTCGGTTTCGATCGCGGCAATTTCGATCGTCCGTTTCATCTGCGCTGGTTCGTTATCGAAGACGCCCATGGCTAATAGTCCCAATGCGCCGCGCATCGAAGTCAGTGGCGTCCGCAGCTCGTGACTGACGATGCCGATAAATTCGTCTTTGAGTCGTTCGACAGCTTGACGGCGATCGAGATCGGCGTTGAGCAGTTGCAAGTTCAATTCGGCTTGTTTGCGCTGTGTCAACTCAATCTGGGCTTGGGCATAGAGATCCGCCTGCTGGATGGCAATGCTGACTTGACTGGCTAAGCGATCGACTAGCTCGATTTCCGCAGGTTGC
>NZ_JANPGM010000329.1:0-12629 GCF_031423935.1 Chamaesiphon sp. VAR_69_metabat_338 | reverse complement strand
CGGGAGCAGCCGGATTTTGGGGCGGGATTATGGATTTGACGTAACGGGGATTACCATCAGTCCTGGGCAGGTGCAGCGCGCTGGGCAACTCACGCCGCCAGAACTGAATGTCAGGTTTCAAGTCGATGATGCGATGGCTCTATCCTTCCCCGATGCTAGTTTTGATGTCGTGTGGTCGATCGAGGCTGGCCCCCACATGCCGGATAAAGCGGTGTTTGCAACTGAGTTAATGCGGGTGCTCAAGCCAGGTGGCTTGCTAGTTGTGGCAGATTGGAACCAGCGGGACGACCGTCAAATTCCACTCAATTGGTGGGAAAAACCCGTAATGCAGCAATTACTCGACCAGTGGTCGCATCCAGCCTTTTCGAGCATTGAGGGCTTTTCAGAGCTACTAGCGGCCACCGGCTGGGTAGATGGGCAGGTAACTACCGCAGATTGGACGGAACAAACGCTACCATCCTGGTTGGATTCGATCTGGCAAGGCATCGCTAGACCAAAAGGATTGGTCAGTTTTGGAGTCGCTGGATTTGTCAAATCTCTGCGTGAGGTGCCGACGATTCTCCTGATGCGGTTGGCTTTTGGGGCGGGACTGTGCCGCTTTGGGATGTTTCGCGCCGTGCGCGCTCCGGGCAAGGGCGAATTAGAGGCTAATTCGACAGCGGTATTGACACAAGTGGGTCAAATTTAGGAAATTAGTGCTGCTAAAACCCCGACTTTTCCAAAAAGTCGGGGTTTTGTGTCGATCTGTTGGCAGTGTTAGATCGATCGCTTAGGCAGCATGAGTCCGATACCAATCGATCGTATTTTTAAGACCGGCTTCGATATCGACTTGGGCGGTAAATCCAAAATATTCTTTGGCTCTTTGAGTATCCAGACAGCGGCGCGGTTGACCGTTTGGTTTATCGGTTTGCCAGACAATTTCACCCTGGTAGTCCATCAGTTTGCAGATTAAAGTAATCAAATCTTTAATCGTAATTTCATAGTTGGTACCGAGATTCACCGGTTCTGCACCATCGTAGCTAGTAGCCGCGATCGCAATCCCTCTAGCAGCATCATCGACATAAATAAACTCGCGACTGGGACTGCCATCGCCCCAGACGGGGATTTGCTTATCGCCAGCAATTTGGGCTTCATGAACCTTCCGAATTAAGGCCGGAATCACATGCGAACTTTCGGGTTTAAAATTATCGGCAGGGCCGTATAAATTTACAGGTAATAGATAAATACCGTTAAATCCATACTGCTGACGGTAAGATTGCAACTGCACTAATAATGCTTTTTTAGCGACACCATAAGGTGCATTAGTTTCTTCGGGATAACCTTCCCAGAGATCGGCTTCTTTAAATGGTACGGGTGTAAATTTAGGATAAGCACAAATCGTCCCCACACACACAAACTTACCCACGCCTGCTTGATAAGCAGCATGGATTAATTGGGTGCCCATCATCAAATTGTCGTAGAATAATTCGGCTGGTTTGAGTTGATTCAAACCGATACCCCCGACGTGGGCGGCCAGATGGACGATCAGATCCTGGTTTTGCACTGCTTTGTGACAGTTATCGAGTACCCGCAAGTCACAATCGGCAGATCTAGGAACGGTAATATTAGTGGCGATGGCACCTTGAGCGAGCAGTTGACTAATTACTTGTTGTCCGAGAAAGCCAGCACCGCCAGTAACGAGAATACGCTTAGTAGATAAATCTAGAGTTGTCATAAATTCTATGAATGCGGGTGTCTAAATGTTACCTGTAAAAGTAGGCACTAATAACTAAGTCAGAAGGCGTAAATATCGATCGAGTATTGCTAGATTGCTAAAAAATTAGCCCTCAGGCAGCCGCTTGCAACCGAGAGCCGACTCTCAGTTGCGGGCATAGTGGCAGCTATTTACCCTACTGTCGATGACGACTGTTGGGATAAACTTCCACTTAACTGAGAGCATCAAAATTTGAATTTAATCATGCATGGTGGCTAAGGCTTGACGCACGATCGCGACATCTGGTAATACTTCACCGTGATAATTCGGCGATTTGATGCCAAGCGCATGGAGATCGGTATCGACCATCAGGTGGACGAGTTCGGTAAAAGTTACTGATGGTTTCCAGTCAAGCTTTTGCTGGGCTTTGGTCGGATCGCCGATCAATAGTTCTACTTCTGCCGGACGCAAGTACCGAGCGTCAAATTCGACATAATCTTTCCAGTTGAGATTGACATAATCGAAGGCAATAGTGAGAAATTCATGGATCGCATGGGTTTCACCAGTGGCGATCACATAATCATCTGGAGCTTCCTGTTGCAGCATCAACCACATCGCTACTACATAGTCTTTGGCATAGCCCCAATCGCGTTTGGATTCGAGATTACCTAGATAGAGCTTATCTTGTTGCTTGGCCATAATCCGGGCGATCGCGCGGGTAATTTTGCGCGTGACAAAGGTTTCGCCGCGACGGGGGGATTCGTGATTGAATAAGATCCCGTTACAACCAAAGATATTGTAAGATTCGCGATAGTTAATGGTTTGCCAGTGGGCGAAGAGTTTGCCGCAGGCGTAGGGACTGCGGGGGTAAAATGGGGTAGTTTCCGACTGGGGGACTTCTTGGACTAAGCCGTACATCTCTGACGAACCGGCTTGATAGTAGCGCACTTGCAGTTTGGTGCGTTGTTCGTAATCGCGGATCGCTTCGAGTAACCGGAGCGCACCCATCGCGACGGTATCGACAGTATATTCTGGTGCATCGAAGCTGACACGGACGTGCGACTGGGCACCTAGATTATAGACTTCGTGAGGTTTGGTAAGTTCTAAGAGGCGACGTAAGGTCACGCCATCGGCTAAGTCGCCGTAATGTAGAAACAGTTTCGCTCCAGGTGTATGGGGGTCTTGGTATAAATGCTCGATCCGATCGGTATTAAAAGTAGATGTCCGTCGGATGATGCCGTGAACTTCATAGCCTTTAGAGAGCAGCAGTTCGGCCAGGTACGAGCCATCTTGTCCGGTAATGCCTGTTATGAGTGCGCGTTTGGATTCTGTCATTTTGGCTCTTATCAGTTATTCAGTGAGATCGCGAGGGGTCGATCTGCCCCATCATCATAGATCTGAAGTGCGATCGCATCCTACCAGTTTTTTGACTACGAATGTAGTAGTTATGCCTAATATGCGCCATTATTTTTAGGGATAACTGTGAGCAGGATCGTTTTAATGATGATGCGCAGATCCAAGCAAAAATTCCGGCGTTTGACATAGCTGACATCAATTTTAATTCGCTGCTCGTAGGGGATATCGTTGCGACCGGAAACTTGCCACAAGCCAGTGATTCCGGGCCTAATCGTCAAGATCCGATCGATCTTATCGCCATAACGGGCAATTTCTTCGGGGACGAGCGGACGCGGGCCGACGACACTCATTTCGCCTTTGAGAACGTTGATAAACTGCGGAAATTCATCTAGATTGGTAGTACGGAGAAATTTACCGATTTTGGTGATCCGGGGATCTTGCTTGAGCTTAAAATTTTCTGAAAATTCCTGCCGCATGTCTGCCGATTGCGCCATCATCTCATCGAGCAATCGATCGGCGTCAGGAATCATCGTCCTAAACTTGATACAGCCAAAGTGGCGATAATCCCTACCAACGCGCTCTTGAATATAAAAAATCGGGCCAGCCGAAGTACAAACGATCGCCAACGCCAGAGCTAGATAAACTGGAGCGCACAGCACTAGCACGAGTGACGAAAAAATAATGTCAAATAGCCGTTTGTTAAAGTTGCGATACTTCTTGCCGTGTCGAATGCGCTGTTTGGCTAGAGGCTTGACTACTGCTTTATTTGAAACAGGTTTACTGACTACGGTCATTTTAGTCCTCAATTTCACTCTATCACCAATATTCCCCAGATTATATATAAAAAGAGTACCCCCGCTCTACTTGTCACTCACGGTTTGGAGTAATTGAGACTTCACTAGCGGTTGACCTCATTCCCGATTGCCAGTGGCGTTGGTAGCGATCGAGTAAACTGAGATACTCAGATCGAAACACAGTTGCGGCAAAGCCTTCAGCATGGAGGCGAATTTGCTCGGCTGAAAACTGCTGCTGGTAAGTTTCAAACGTGTCGATCGCCGAGACGATCGCCGCTGTAGTTTGAGTGGGAAACAGGATACCAGTGCCGCGAGCTGGGTGAGAACGAATGTCTACCACAGTTTCAGCCGCACCACCTCTACCATAAGCAATAACTGGCGTGCCACAAGCCATCGCTTCTACCAATACGATACCAAAATCTTCGCAAGCTGTATATACGAAGGCTTTCGCACGCGCCAAGTAATCTTGGACGACAAGATTGGATTGGGAGCCAAGAATTTTGACGTTAGATTTGGCAATTTGTTGCAATGTTTGTAATTCAGTTCCCGTACCGATGACGACGAGATTTTTGCCGTTTTGGTTAAAGGCTTCGACAATTAAGGCAACTTGTTTGTAACCTACCAGCCGACAGACGGTGAGGTAGAAGTCGTCTTTGTCGGCATTGAAAGTAAACCTGTCGATATTTACGGGTGGGTAGAGCACATCTGCCTGACGGCGATAACATCGCCAAATCCGGCTGGCGGTAAAATGCGAATTGGCAATGAAGCGATCTACACGATTGGCTGATAAGACATCCCACTGGCGCAAGCGATGGAGCAGATAGCGGGTAAATAAGCCGGGAATGCCCCGTCCGAGTCGGCTTTGGTGTAAATAGTCAAAAGTCAGATCCCAGGCGTAGCGCATAGGCGTATGGCAGTAACATACGTGCAATTGTTGGGGCGTAGTCAGAATGCCTTTGGCAACAGCGTGGGCAGAGGACAAAATTACATCATATTTGCGCAAGTCTAACTGCTCGATCGCGATCGGCATGAGGGGCAAATATTTTTGGACGCCATTTTTAGCTCCCGGCAAATTTTGCAGGAAGGTAGTACCGATTTGGCGTTGGTAGAGGTAGCTCTCTGGCTCGATCGATTCAAAGTCAATTAGCGCGTAGAGATCGGCATCGAGGCACTGGAGGATTTCTCGGACGACTAATTCGGAGCCGCCAGTCGATTTTGGGGTCAACCATTCATGGACGAGGGCATAGTTGAGATCGGTGGGAGTAGCGATCGCGGAATCGGGCATGGGGTATTAACAGCACGGCAGCGATCGTATGATACCAAGGGATCTGACCCGTTGGCGTTAGTTTGCCGGAGGTACTCGCTCACGATTCATCATTCATGCTCTCGATCCAGTGCTTAATTGTAGATGCGCGATCGAAGTCGGGTCGGTAAAGATAAGTTGCTTGCAAATTATTTAAAATCCGCAGTAAGATCTGGCGATTGGTGACTGGTTGGAGGATTTCTGGCGGTAAAAAGGGAATATCTTGCTGATAGATCTGCATCAATTTTTGCCGACAATCTTCGACAAATAAAATTTCGCCGCGATCGAAGACATCGACAAAGATCCCCGCCCCTTCAAAATTGGGACGAATTAAAAAATGTCCTGGCATCCCAATTCCTACCATCGGAAAGCCAATTTGTTTGGCAATTTCTAAGTAAATTACTGCCAAGGTAATCGGGATACCCGTCCGACGATCGATCGCATCATTGAGCAAGCTATTACAGGGATTATAATAATCTAGCTTGTTACCATGAAATCCCAACTCATCATACAGATATTCGTTGATAGTTTGGATGACTTTGAGTGGATATCGATCGGTTGGTAATCTTTGGGCTATTTCTTTAGCCATGTTCGCCAGATCTGTTTGATAACGTTCGATCTCTAGCTCGGGATATTCCACTTGAGCAATATATAAAGCTGCGGTGGGGATATCGATTTCGCGATCGACCTTATCGATCGCGACTAGGAATTGCGCTAGGGGATTATTCATGAGGAGCAGAGGAGATACTTACTAAAGAACACATCATCGATCGCGCTCGGTTCACCTCCATTTAATTGATAATTTGCGCTCGTGAATACTCGCTGATTAAGCTAATTTATCTTGAGACATTTATCCTGATGGCGGCGAGCGATTACTTACGGTACGCTACGCGATCGAGATCGGCTCCAGCACCATATCGATATGCCTGTAGGCGTTGTTGGTAATAATACCGTTGCACCGGATCGAGACGATCGAGTAATGGTGCGAGCAGTTGAGTTAGTGGATACAAGCCACTATAGGCACCTAAATTGAGATAGTTAATCAGCCAATCAATTAATGTCACCATACCGACATGCGGGACGATCGGGAGGACTGCTTGAGGACTCGTAATTGAAGTTTGTAATAATGTCCGCGATAGGGCGGGGAATTGGACGACATCTTGGAGAAAGGGACAGAGTACATCATCACCTAAAGTTTGCATCGATTGGAATACCGCTGCTAATAAATTATTGATGCGATCGGGATTGACTTGTTGAGTCATGCCGACACTCATCGCTCGTTGAAACATCCAAGTTACGGCAATATTTGGTTGATAAGGCTGTAATAATTGGAGATCTTTTGCGCTGAGGGCATCAGCCGCGATCGCCATTTCAATCCCATCAGTCAATCGTGCTAAATGTCGCATCATCGAGCCAAATCCACCAAAACTTACTGGCGATTGACTGCCACTACTATCGCCAATTAATAAGACGCGCGACCAGGTTGTTTTGAGCGGACTATCGCGATAGGCTGGAAAGCAGCCAAACAGACACCGCTGAAAATTCAGGCGTGCTAATTCGACCTGTTGATATGTCGGTAACAAGCGCAGGTATTCATCAAATAAAAATGCCAAACTAAACCTGTCGGGATGTGCGTCCATATAGGTAAATAGATAGGTGGTGCGGCCATCGCGAGCGGGAAATGCTTCCCAAAAATACTGACACTGATGTTGAATGGGTGTTATCGATGCAAAAATATCTCCCGTTTCGTTTTGCGCAAATCCCGTCGCACAACTACCCACTACCAAGCAAATTCCCTCCGGCTTGACTCCGGCTCTAGCCTGCGCTGCCAGTGGCGAAAAATGCCCCATCGCATCGATAAATAATTTACTCGTTAATTCAATTGCTCCGGTACTCATGGCAATCCCATTGGGATGGATCGTCACGCGATCGCACGACGTAAATTCTAATAACTTCCCGCCATCTGCCAAAAATTTAGCTTTGAGCGTAGCGAGTAAGTAAACCGGATCGACACCTATATTGAGCACATCGCGCACCCAAATATCGGGCGTATTGGGAAAAGAAATCCGTGCGGGATTGTATTCAGAAGCGATCGCGATCGCTAGCTCCTCTTCCGATAATAATTCCAGCTCGACTAATATTGCCAATTCCGATCGAGAGATATTCCATTCTTGTACTCGTCCTTTTAATTCACCCCGCTCGATAACGATTACTTTCAAGCCGCGCCGTTGGAGAGCCGCCGCGAGGATAATGCCCAACGTGCCACCGGAGATCGCGATCTCAAAATCAGTGGTTTTTAAATACTCAGAGCTGGAAACGACCATTTCTCGTGGCAAAATCTGGCTGCTGCGCAAATTTTGCCACATTTTATCGGCACGATCGAGATTGGCGAAAGTGTCAGCCGGAAATTGAGCGGCCATGTCAAGCGCGATCGGCATAGAATTAGGAAAAGAGAATTACTTAATATGGTAGATCTTATGAATGCTGAATCTCAGCGCAGACTGCTGATGAAAATCCTCATCGGTGTCGCTTGGCTCGACGGCGAACTGCAACCGGCAGAACGCGAATATCTCGCCAAAGTTGTCCAGACTACGCCACAATCAACAGCTAGCGATCCGGAAATCGCTGCATTACTCGCAGGCACAACCACCGTCACTCTGCCAGACTGCGAACGCTGGATTCAAGAGTATCTAGGCGATCGATCGATCTATGATGACGATCTGCTCATCGAAGCTATTAGCAGTCTAATTTATAGCGATGGAGATGTCGCGATCGCCGAAGCCAAACTGCTGACAAATATTCAGTCAACACCCACGCTCGATCGAGCAAACCCTCCATCTCTAGTCACCAAAATCCGCCACCTCTACCAAAATTGGCTCCAAAAAATCTAATTAAAAATAATCTATAGATTTACTGCTTGGTGTGTTATCGCGCCAGCGTAACGCACCCTACACCCTATCCCCTATCCCCCTAAAACCTCAAGCCTGCTTGGTGCGCTAAACCCTCGGGAAACCCGAGGAGCGCGCATCCGCTAAAGCCTAAAGCCTACCCCCTCCCTCCCCTCTACCTCCTACCCCCTAGAAATGACCCTAGCCAAACGCAATCTCACCACCCAGGCGCAGGATTTGCTTGCAGGTGAAACAAGCCTCTATATTCTCAAACGATCGCTCCAAGCCATTCTTACCCTCTTGCTAGCGTCGATCCTCTGCTTTGCCATCATTCAATTATCGCCAGGTAATTTCCTCGATACCCTCCGCCAAAATCCTCGGATTAGTCCCGAACGGATCGAAGAATTAAAACGGTTATTTGGGTTGAGCGATAAGAAAGATTTTCCCACCTTAGCCAATCAATACTGGAAATGGTTGATTCAGGCAGTGCAGGGCAATCTCGGCTTGAGTATGCATTACTCGCAACCAGTCTCGTTGCTGATTGGGCGACGCATTCGGGCGACCCTAGAACTAGCACTTGCTTCGATCGTGTTAACCTGGGCAATTGCGATTCCGTTGGGGATAATTGGGGCAGTCAATCAGAATAAATTTATCGATAAATTCCTGCGCGTTATTAGTTATACAGCCCAAGGATTTCCCAGCTTTGTGACGGCATTATCGCTGTTAATTATCGCGCAAATCTGTTATCCGCTCTTGCCAGTCGGCGGTAGAACGAGTATCAATCACGACCAAATGAATGCGATCGAGCAGTTATTTGATATTCTCTGGCACATGATTTTACCGACGATCGCGCTAACGATTACGGGGTTTGCCGGATTGCAACGGATTACGCGGGGCGAACTATTAGATGTCTTGCGGCAAGACTATATTCAAACTGCTAGAGCTAAAGGTTTATCGGAAAATCGAGTGATTTATATTCATGCTTTGCGCAATGCAATCAATCCACTAGTAACTTTACTTGGCTTTGAGTTTGCGAGTTTGCTCAGTGGGGCGTTTATTGCCGAATTTTTCTTTAATTGGCCGGGGCTGGGTAAACTAATTTTAGCGGGAGTGACAGCGAAGGATATTTATCTAGTGATGGGAAGTTTAATGATGGGAGCGGTGATGTTAATTATTGGTAATTTGTTTGCCGATTTATTACTTAAGTTTGTCGATCCACGGATTAAATTAGCAGATCTCAAGTAATCGTTACTGCAACTAGAAACCCGACTTTTTCAAAAAGTCGGGTTTCTGTTATCCTCAAACTTAATTATCAATTGTCCCGTTCGGTAATAGCGACTACGGCGACACCACAAACGTTAATCTGCTGCGATCGCAAGACGCTGGCAATCGCTCTGACTGTAGATCCTGTCGTATAAATATCATCGACGATCGAAACGGTATCGCCAGGTTTTAATGATGAATTAACTAGCGCAAATGCACCTTCGACATTTTCTTGGCGTGCCGATTTTGATAGTCCAAATTGAGCTACTGTCGATCGAGTCCGGTGTAAACTAAGATCTAATTTTGCGCCAGTCATTTGACAAAATTTTCGGGCGATTAGTTCGGCTTGATTGAAACCGCGACTCGCTAATTTATCGGGATGGAGTGGTACTGGCAGTACGATTAATTTAGTTGGGACAACTGGGGCGAATGTTTGCCACCCTGCTGCCAAAGCTTCGCCGTAAAAATCACCGATCGAGCGATGACCGTCATATTTTAACTTACCGATCGATCTTTTAATCGCACCTTCATACTTACCCCAGGCGAATAGCGGTAAATCTCCTTGCCAATATTGCGCTGGTTTCGTCAATTGACATTCCTGAATCTGGCGTTGACAATATTGACAAAAAACTAGTGCCGCCGCTCGATCGCATAACGGGCAATTTGACTTGAGAAAGAGATTTAAGGTGCGATTTTTTAGAGCAGTAGTAATATTACCAATCGATCGGTGCCAAGGATTAGACATGTCAACTATTTAGATTTTGATATTTGCGTTATGTGTCACGACGGTCACGAGTAGATCGGTAGATAGAGATCTAAGTTCGGTTGAAATGCTCGGAGCCGATCGTTTTTCAATTACTAGCTACGATCGAAGTCTGAAATTATTTTATTGAATCTCGATCGTTCTGTCGGATGAGCAAAGCTTAATAAAATAATGCGGATGTATTATAAATTGCCAAAAATAAAATCATAAAAATTTAAGTAGTGAGCTTTTATACGTTGTTCTGTGTAAATCAATCCCAACACAAAACTTTAAAATCGACTTGATAATAGCTGCATCCCTTGCTAGTCATCACTTTAGGCAAAATAGATTTTGGAGTTTAGTGCGTATTTATACATATCAACAGGAAATAATGCGTTAGGTTAAAGACTAGAAAGTGATGATAAATAAAATGTTTTTTCTCTTGTAGAATTATACTAGATTAGGTAAATCTATGAAAAGTAATGAGTATGAACTAATGCCAGAATTAGACCAAGATTGGTATTTAGATGCTGCCGACTCTAAGTACGATCCTGACATTTCGACAGCAGTTATCTCTCCACGTCCCCCAATCTCGCCACAAACTGTTCCATTACCGGAAACGGTGCAAATATGCGAACAAATCGAACAAATTACCGATGGCACCCAACTGCTGGCGATAATTATTTCTCAAAATTTTAACAAGCCAGGAACGCATTTTTTCACGCCTAACGATCTGTCCCAACAGCTAGGCTACATGCACCATCCTGCCGGCACGATCGTCGAGCCTCACATTCACGAACAGGTCGTCCGCGAAGTTCGATACACTCAAGAAGTATTATTTATCAAACAAGGGAAGCTGCGCGTAGATTTATATAATAACCAACAGCAGTATCTCCAGAGCCGGATGCTCGGAGCCGGAGATGTCATTCTACTCGCCACCGGCGGTCATGGTTTTGAAGTTATTGAAGAGATCGAGATGATTGAAGTCAAACAAGGGCCTTATGTTGGCGATCGAGATCGCACCAACTTTAGGGGCATTTCAGCCGCACAAGCTAACATCAAAAATTAGCAAACGTAAGTTTGAGCAGCTAGTTCCGTGCAGTAGTAACAGTAGTTAAGGGGATAGAGTACACCCGCGTATCATTCCTATTTTCTCCAACGGCAAGATTACATCAATGAATCCAATTCCAGTTAACGAACCACTGTTAAGAGGCAACGAGCAGAAATATTTAGTCGAGTGTATTGAAACTGGTTGGATTTCTGCTGAAGGGCCATTTGTCAATCGCTTTGAAACCCAATTTGCAGCGAGTGTCGATCGTCAGTATGGGGTCGCTGTCAGCAATGGTTCTGGTGCCCTCGATGTTGCAGTTGCTGCTTTGAAGATTGGTGCTGGGGATGAAGTAATTTTACCTACGTTTACAATTATTTCTTGTGCTGCGGCGATCGTCCGCGCTGGAGCCGTACCAGTTGTCGTAGACGCCGATCCGGTGACTTGGAACATGGATGTCACCCAGATCGAAGCCAAGATTACCGCCCGGACTAAAGCACTGATGGTGGTGCATATCTATGGTTTGCCAGTGGATTTAGATCCAATCTTAGCGTTAGCCGCTAAATATGGCTTATCAGTAATTGAAGATGCCGCCGAAGCGATCGGACAAACCTATCGCCATCGCCCCTGTGGGAGTTTTGGAGATCTGAGCACCTTTAGTTTTTACCCAAACAAACACATTACCACTGGGGAAGGGGGAATCGTCGTTACTGACGATCCGCACTTAGCCGCACGTTGTCAATCGTTGCGCAACCTGTGCTTTCAGCCCCATCAACGCTTCATCCATGCCGAGCTAGGTTGGAATCTGCGGATGACTAATCTCCAGGCAGCAGTGGGCGTAGCACAACTGGAAAATTTGACAGAGTTTGTAGATCGCAAACGGTCTATGGGTCAGCGTTACACGGAATTATTAGTAGATATTCCCGGTATCGAGCTACCACTGACTCATACTGACTATGCCGAAAATATTTATTGGGTGTATGGGATCGTCCTGAAGGATGAAGTGCCCTTTGATGCGAAAGTAGCGATGCAGAAACTGGCAGAGGCGCGAATTGGTACTCGGCCTTTTTTTTGGTGTATGCACGAGCAACCTGTCTTGCAAGAGATGGGATTATTTGCGGGAGCAGCTTATCCGGTGGCAGAGAGATTGGCGCGGCGGGGTTTTTATCTGCCGAGTGGGATGGCGTTAACTAATACCCAAATCGATCGAGTGGCGAGCGTTCTTAAGGAGATCTTCACATGAAAGAGCGAATCGAAAAAATTCCGGTGCTCAAACAGGCATATCAGCAGTGGTACCAACACAAATTTGCTAATGATTGTCATGGGTGTTTTTGGGGAGTATTTGAGACTTTTGAGGAGGCGATTAGCGCGGCACCTGCTACGAAGACAGTCGGCTACAACTGCGCCGATTTAGCGCGAGAGTATCAAACAACGATCGAAGCTCACACGTCATCTGCTGCCGATCTTGGTAGCGGAAAATCTCGTGGTCTGATGAGATCTTTTGATTACCCAGTATTGTATTGGCTCGATCGAATTGCCCAA
>NZ_JANPGM010000328.1:0-4490 GCF_031423935.1 Chamaesiphon sp. VAR_69_metabat_338 | reverse complement strand
AGGGGGCTAAGAGCGGATTCTTAGTCCCCCTTAAAAAGGGGGATTTAGGGGGATTTCTAGGATGCGTGCTTAACAGATCAGACTTTCCAGACATTCTCTTATCGAACTAGTGATTTATTTGGTTTCGATGTTTGCTTGACTAAGTTTACAGATTGGATTGGCAATTGTTTCATGTAATCTTTTAAGTTAGCTAATGATAAAACTACTGTGACATACAGCAGCCAATAAATCTCATTTTGGACTAGCAATGCACTCTCCGTCTGGTTCGATAGCCAAAAATAAATAATGTATAAGATCGGCCACATAGCGTCGGCGGTTCGACATTTACGCACCCAAACTAAACCTCGGATCGAACTTAGTACCAAGCCGATTGAAAATACACCTAATCCCAACAAACCTAAATCCAACCACAGATCTAACAGCCCATTGTGTGAATTGGGCGGCGTCCAACCCGTCACCCTCCACACATAAGCACATTCACTATCCCAATCTCGTCCCCAGAAGCCACTAAAACCATAGCCAAGCCAAGGGCGTTGCCCAATCTTATCTAATACTGCCGGCCAGAGATCGACACGACCTGTCAGTGAGGCATCTTTACCAAACGAACTCAGGAGCTTTGCCATATTATCGAGCAGCCAGAGATTTGTCACTATGGCAACAATCGCGAGGGCAAACATCATGGGGATCATCATTGGATAAGGCAACCGGACGATTTTTACCAACCAAAAAATGGCAGCAATGATGAGAAAATTAATCAGTGAGGAAGAAGAACTTGACATCACTAATAGCAGTACAGATAAACCCAGGCCACTCCACAGTAAAATTTGATGTCTACGTTCGTTTAAAGCGGTAAGCGCGAAAATCAGGCTACTGAGAATCATGGATTTACCCAGCACATTCTTATGGGTGAACATCCCCCGCCATTTACCCGCGTGCGTGCTTGTCATAATGCCATATTTCGGTAAAGCAATTGCAAAGATCAGACTGAGGGCGATCGCGATCCCAAACGCCCAAGCTAGTAATTGAAGCTGTTCTCTGAGGCTGTAGCGACTAGCTAAATACAGTCCAAATAAGCTACTGCCGAGCAGCGCAATATTGCGCACGATCGACACTGCTGGGACGACAGACCACAAGATTGACAGGAGCGACACCGCTAACAAGGTGGAAATAAATCGATCTTTACGTAAGACAGATAAGACACTTTTCCATCTGAGTGTCAGCAGAATCAAGGAAATGGCAAAATTAATAAAAAATAAGAGTTGAATGACTGGGTAAGAGGTGGCTCCGATCGAATTATCGCCTTCACTTTCACCACCCGATAAAATTACGATGATGGGGCCGCCCATATAATGCAGCAGAGAGAGAACTGTAAATATCTTTTCTGCTACTACCATTCTGTTCATATCCACGAGTTCCAAGATTAATTCCGCTCTATTGTGACATCTAGCGATCGACTATAATTTTTTTAAAGTTGAATGATAGCAGGCAACATAAAGAATCCAAGTCAGACTATTGGAAGAAAATAAATTGGTCTCAGTCAAGTTAAGTAACACCATATAGAGCAGATATAATAGCGGCCAGACACCTTCTACTCGATCGTGACTGCGGAGATAGGTTAACGATCTGATCGAGTATCGCCACAGCCCCGTGCCGAAGATAATGACGCCGACTAAACCCAGATCGAGCCACAGTGCTAACAAGCCATTATGGGGATGATTGGGAGTCCATTGGATCGCGCGCCAGATCTGCGCAGCTTGGCCATCCCAGCCTTGCCAAAATCCACCGTAACCATAGCCCAGCCACGGCTGTTTTTGAATCATCTCCCAGACAAAGCCCCACAGCGGCGTTCGGCCACTAATGGTCGGATCTTTACCAACTGACACCGCCAACAATTCGAGATTACGATTGAGCCAGATCGACAAACTAAAACCGATGGTGACGCAACTCAGCAGAGCCGGAATCATCAGCTGGTAGCGGAGTTTTAAAACATTCAGGACGAAAAAAAATGGCATAGCGATCGCCACATTAACGACCGAGGCCGTCGATTTTGCCATTATCAATAACGCGATCGAACCCACTAATCCCATCCATGCTAGATAAGATTTGCGATTGTCGATAATCAATGCGGTAAAGACGAGGATGCTCAACCCCATCATTTGACCCAAACCATTCTTGTGTGTATAGATTCCCCGCATGGCTCCAGCATGAAAATCTTGCATCATGCCATATTGGGGAATTACCACTGCAAATGCTACGCTCAAGACGATCGCGATCCCAGCGGCAACAGCAATTAATTGCAATTGCTGTTCGATCCGATAGCGGGTTGCTAAGTAGAGACCAAACATACTCGATCCGACGATCGTGATACTATCTTTGATTGTAATTGACCGATCGAAAGACCAGAGGATCGACATCACGGCTAAACCTACGAGCAGCCCGATCCATTTGTCTTGAGCGAACGCGTAGAGTACCTTCCGCCACCTCAGCAGCAAGAGCGCGAAGGTGATTAAATAGATCGCAAAATAACAGATGCGGATGAGCGATGTATCGTAAGTCACTTCTACATCTACCTCTCCGGCACCACCAGAGATAAGTAGGGTCAATACTCCGCCGGTATAAATTATTATAGAGATTACTGTAAATGCCTGCTCTAACCACAAATAAGTTTTGCTCATGCGACCTCAATTGCACGAGCATAAACAGCGGCTGTTTGGGCGGCAATTTTTGACCAACTTAAATCTTGACTGGCGCGCTCTAGTGCGGCTGTCCTCAATTTTGCTTGAAGTTGGCGATCGCCAAACAGCCGGATGATGGCAGCAGCTAGAGCTGGGACGTCACCTGGTGGGACGAGTAAACCATCCCGTTCGTGTTTGACCATTTCACCGACACCACCGACATCGGAGGCCACAATCGGCGTCCCGGTGCCATAGGCGAGAGCGGCTACGCCACTTTGAGAAGATTCAATGTAGGGCAAGACAGCGATCGCACTCCGCTCGAAAATACCAGCCACTGCTTCGTTAGGAATATAGTCATTCAAGATCTCGTAGTGTTGGCGGTTATAGCCAGCAGGGAAGTATGAGTCTAAGTTTTCGCCCCTACCGGCAATTAGTAACTTGACGTCTGGAAACTGCTTGGCGACGAGTGGAATGGCTTCAATCAAGTATTTTAAGCCTTTATACGGCCAGATCCGACCGAAAAATAGCAGCGTATGCGGCTCGCGCACTACGCTGTGAGCCTTGCCAGCAATCTGGCGGTACAAACTACCCAGTTCGCCGTGGGGGATGGCATTAATCCGCGCGGCAGGGATACGAAAGTCCCGAGCTAGGGTGTCTTTTAAGACTTGGGCGTGAACGATCAGTTGTTGAGAGCGATAGAAGGCAATTCGTTTGGTATACTCGACGCCTGGAGTATTGCCGCGATCGCCAGGATGCGGCGCGATATCGTGGATGGTCGTCACCAATGGTGGCATCCGATTGAATAATAGGGTCAGATCGTACCAGTAATCAAAAGTTTCTTGGACGTGCAGCACGTCGGGATCGACCTCGCGAATGATGCGCATCATCGCGCGCATCGATCGCCAATTTCCGGGATAGCGACTCCGTGCTGGCTTAGGAAAACTCCGGATCTGAATCCGAGGATCTGCCAGTTGTTGACAAACAGGAGATAGTTTTTCGGGATGAATTAAGGTCAACTCGACATGGTCTGCTAGCGCATTGGCAAGACCGATCGTATACTCGGCAAATCCAAAATGTAGGAGTGCTACTTTTAACATTATTAGTTTAGATATTTATTTTTAGTTAATGATGATTATTTAACGACGGATTAGATTAGATTGTGCGATCGACTCTTGTTGTTGCGTCAACAATATCATAGCTTTAGATAACAGCTATTAATTGAGATTGTATTTAAAAATAAGCTCCTCCTGGCTTGCGAGGAATTAATAATCCAGCAAAGACCAGATAGGATAATGTGGCGATCGAGATCGTGACAATCAGATTATTTTGGCCGATCCGATCGAGCACTAAAAATACGATCGACATCAAAATACTAATCGATATCGGACGACGCATGATTTTTAGGAATCGGAGCACAAATAACCGCGTACTGACAAAGAACAGCATCACGCTAAAATTTGTAAAACTGATTGCTAAGCTCATATACGCAGCACCCATCAATTTAAATTGAGAGATTAAAATGATGCCTGCTAAACCACCGACAACAGTGGTGATCGCAACTTCAATAAGATTTAATTTTTCTAAGCCGTTAGCAATTAACAATAGATTAAAAGGTCGAGAAAAGGCAGCAGTAATTAAGGATAGCGAGATGATATGTAGGATTATGGCTCCATCTACAAAACTTTGGTTTTCATAGATAAACATCAATAATCGATCGCCAATAAAGTAAATCCCAACTAAAAAAGGCAGGCTGATACACAGGAGAATTTCGATCGCATTCTCTGCCACCTGTCGCTGTTTTTTCAGACCTTCTGC
>NZ_JANPGM010000327.1:0-6815 GCF_031423935.1 Chamaesiphon sp. VAR_69_metabat_338 | reverse complement strand
GCCACCAAAGCCGAAAAACTCGGTCACATGTTGCTGCAAACTTATCTCGTCACCGTCGGGATTACCTGGAACGAAGAACCATTAGATATTACGGCACGTTACGATCGGCTAGACAAGCTCCGTCACATCGCTCAAACCCATAACCTCCTGCTTAAAGAAGAAGCTCGTCCCGTTGGTACTGCCCTATTTGGCAATCCTTCGCTGACTTTTCACCTCGGCTTCGACCAAGCTAATCTGGCGATCGAGGGTTGGTATCGGGATGCCAATCATCCTTATGTGCGGGCAATCTTCAATATCTTGGATGAAATTGAAACCTTACCCCAAGTCAACCGCCTCGAATTTCTAGTGGCAAATGGAGCAGATCCAATGACAGGTTTGCAAATGCAACTCGATCGACATACCTACCCCAAATCTCAACTGCCCTCAACATTATGTTCGCAATTGGAACTTCAGGTGATTTATAGCTTCAGTTAGTAAAGACATCGATCTCAACTATCTCATCACTGCTAAAATGAATCGCCGCTTATATTTTTGTTCTGTTGTTAGTTTCCTACTCTTTGCGCCGGTAGCGCGGGCTTATAATCCCACAGATCTCAAAACGCTACTGGCGACAAATAAGTGTATTGGCTGCGATTTAAGTGGCGCAGATCTCAGTCGCAAACGGTTAGCCAATGCCGATCTGCAAGCTGCTAATTTGGTAGGGGCAAATTTAGCAGGAGCTAACCTTTCGGGTGCCAAATTAGGCGGTGCCAATCTCACCGGAGCTAATCTGAATAAAACTAATTTGACTAGTGCGGTATTGCAAGCAGCTAGTCTGATTGATGTCAATTTTACAAATACTAATCTGACTGGCACAGATTTATCCTACGCTAATTTAGTCAACACCAATTTTAATAGGGCGATTCTGAGCAATACCGATCTGGCTGGTGCCAATTTGGCTCTAGCAGATTTTACAGGTGCCAATCTGAGCACTACTTCGCTCGATCGCGCTAATCTCGCTGGTGCCAAAGGTGTCACAACTTCCATGCCAACCAGAAAAATTGACACGCCAGCTCCTAACAATGCGCCCATCAAGCCAAATTTACCCACTGTGGATGAAGGTGCGCCGACAATTCGCAACCGTCCCCGCGTCTATCGAATTCCGACGGGATTGGGTCGTCCCGAACGCACGGTTCCTGGCGGTACGCGCAATACTGGATCGGGTAATTCGGGGCTAGACTAAGTTCGACGATCGATAGTCGATCTGGTTTTAAATAGTGACTAGAATCGCTAAGAGCGGGAGCGATCGATATTTAACTACTGCCCTAAGTTTGTATCGATCGCATATTACTAGGATCGCTGCTATTTCCTATTCATCGATCGCACGATCGCATAACCGATCGATAGCGAAAAAACAGCTACAGCCATAGCAATAAGATCGCTACTGCTCTTCTTTTCGAGATCGAGAATGATGATTTTGCGCGCAACTGCAATTAGTGAAGTCACGATGACTAGCTCGACTTGGATGACATGCTTGCGCAGATAAGCGGTGATATTTTCGAGAATTTCTAGAGCGATTAATACGTTCAGAAACAACCCGAATAATTCAAACAAAGTAGTATTAAAATTATCATTACTCGGTCGTTCGATTGTCAGTAGCAATTTCTCGATCAGTGCGTAACTTAAGTGGGCGATCGCGATGAAGGTGACAAAAATCATCCCGATCGACAGTATCTTGGAAACGACTCCTTCGATCGCTTCGATCGTTTCGAGAAATTTTTCGTCTTCAGTAAGTACGGCCATAAATCGTCGGAATATGCGCAGCATCGTTGGCGTAGCCTCTATAAAATAGAATCGTCCCTACCTGGTTTCATCGCGATTACCTAACAATCTTATAGCAACAAACCCCCCTAATTTATTTATTAGGAGGGTTTGTGACGATCGAGATCGATTGCATCTGTTTAGCGATCGAACTTAACCAGCGGCAGCTTGAAGTCTAGCTCTCGCACGTTTAAAAGCCTGGTTGGCTTGAATTTGCTCTTGGCGGTTATCCGCAGAAATATTCGCTAATTTTTGTTCGGCTTCGGTAAATTCTTTTTGCGCTTGTTCGCGATCGATCTTTTCGCCTAATTCCGCACCATTAACTAGAACGGTAACTTCATCATTATCGACTTCAGCAAAGCCACCCATTAACGCGATCGGCGTCCATTTATCTTTACCAGCTTTGACGCGCATGACGGCAGTATCCAAAGCCGTCAGCAGCGATGCGTGACCGCTCAAAATCCCCAATTGTCCGGTCGTACTCGGCAAAATCACTTCATCTGCCGTGCCGTCCCATACGGTTTTGTCTGGGGCGATTACTCTTACTGTTAGTTTCATGTTTAAATAGTTTGTTTTTATAGGGTATAGGGGATAGGGGATAGGGGGTAGAGAGTAGAGACGGTCTAAATCTTAGAATGAGCATTGCTCGCCATCTCCCTATTCCCTATCCCCTATCCCCTAATCCCTAGTTCTAGCCTTTGAGCAATTTCGCGCCTTTTTCTTTGGCTTCGTTGATATCGCCAACGAGGTAGAAAGCTTGCTCTGGGAGATCGTCTAATTCGCCATTGAGGATCGCTTTGAAGCCTTTGATGGTGTCTTCGAGTTTGACGTATTTACCGGGGGAACCAGTGAACACTTCAGCAACGAAGAAGGGTTGGGATAAGAAGCGTTCGACTTTGCGCGCGCGGGAGACGATCAGGCGATCTTCTTCGGCTAGCTCGTCCAAACCGAGAATGGCGATGATATCTTGCAACTCTTTGTAGCGTTGCAGGGTCGATTGTACGGCACGAGCGGTATCGTAGTGCTCGGCACCGACGATCGCTGGTTGCAACATCGTCGAGGTGGAAGTTAACGGATCGACTGCGGGGTAAATCCCTTTAGCTGCCAAACCACGCGACAGGGAAGTAGTACCGTCCAAGTGAGCGAAGGTAGTTGCAGGCGCGGGGTCGGTGAAGTCATCCGCAGGCACGTAGACCGCTTGAATGGAGGTGATCGAACCTTCTTTGGTGGAAGTAATCCGTTCTTGCAAGTCACCCATGTCGGTACCCAGAGTAGGCTGATAACCTACTGCCGAAGGCATCCGACCGAGGAGTGCGGATACTTCCGAACCAGCTTGGACGAACCGGAAGATGTTGTCGATGAACAGCAATACGTCTTGCTTGTTGACATCGCGGAAATATTCCGCCATGGTCAAGGCAACCAACCCAACCCGCATCCGCGCTCCAGGTGGTTCGTTCATTTGACCGTAAACGAGGGCGATTTTGGAGTTATTGAGGTTCTCTTTATCGATAACGCCAGATTCCATCATTTCATTGTAGAGATCGTTCCCTTCACGGGTACGTTCGCCCACGCCACCGAATACCGACACACCACCGTGATTGGTAGCGATGTTGTTGATCAGTTCCATCATGATTACGGTTTTGCCCACACCAGCACCACCGAATAAACCGATTTTACCGCCCCGACGATAGGGAGTGAGCAGGTCGATGACCTTGATACCTGTTTCAAATACGGAAGGTTTGGTTTCAAGTTCTGTCAGTTTGGGAGCATCGCGGTGAATCGGCGATCTGTCTGAGGTATTGACAGGGCCTTGATTGTCTACGGTTTCGCCCAAGACGTTAAAAATCCGACCCAGGGTCGCTGTCCCGACGGGTACGCTAATCGGTGCGCCCAAATCGATGACGTTCATGCCGCGTACTAATCCGTCGGTAGTACTCATGGCAACCGCACGAACTTGGTTGTCGCCCAGAAGCTGTTGCACTTCACAAGTAACAGACACATCTTGTCCAGCTTCGTTTTTGCCTTCAACCTTGAGGGCACTATAAATCTGGGGCATCTTGCCACCAGTAAATTCTACGTCCACAACTGGACCAATAACTTGGGTGAGTTTCCCCACGTTTGTTTTTTCTGCGGTGCTAGCCATGTGCGCGTTACTTAATTATTGTGTGATTTTGTCTACAGCGTTGGCGTAGCCTCGGCTCTGGCGAATCGATATAACAGACTAGATCGCCGATTGAAGGCATTCGATCGGGCAGCTTGGGGATAGCGACGATTGCCGCTGTTGGCCGATCGCTGACTCGATCTAGTTTGTTATTTGTTAGCTACTTTTAATATTTTTCAATGCTGCTGTTAAGTTTATCATCGAACGCGCACGGTACTGTCAGTATTTATCAGGATTTAGTCAAGGCGATCGCCTCATGAGTTATTTCTTATCGATCGATCCCCAATGCCCAGTGTACGACCGCTGGATAAGAGCTAGATCCGACTCTAGTGGCATGAGAAACTGCATATTTTTGGTCTAAATACGTCCGCAATTTTGCCCTAGTCGCGCGGTTTTCTAGGGCAGTCAGCACTTGCGTGGCAGAATGATAGCGATCGGCTAAGGAAAGTTCGATCGTTTTATTAATAATCTCGCGCAATCCTTCACTAACATCGATCTGCTGCGCCCACATCAGTTCGCAAGTGCGGGGATCGGTCTCAAAATGACTCGGTTCTCGACCTGTAAGTAGATAAATACAAGTCATGCCTAGAGCATATAAATCGCTAGCATAAACCGCGCGACCGGCTAGTTGTTCTGGCGGCGCAAATCGGGGCGTCCCGATCGCGCTACGGGCAGCATTCTGTCGGGTCGATCTTGCCGGATCGATGTCTTCAACTGCACCGAAGTCCAGCAGGACAAAGCGGCGATCGGTTTGACATAAAATAATATTTTCGGGCTTGATATCGCGATGGATCAGTTGATGGCTGTGGATATACTCTAGCAAATGCAACATCTGAGTCAAAAACTGCTCGACGGCTACTTCGGGAAAAGCACCCTGCTTGCCGACAGCCTGGTTCAGCACCAATCCTGGGATATATTCTTGGATTAAGTAGACTTCAGTACCCAACCTAAAATAATCTAATAGGCAGGGAACTTGAGCGTGAGTGCCCAATCGACTCAAGCTGAGAGCTTCGAGATCGAATTGTTTGTAAGCGCGCTCGATTAATTTTGGCTCGGTCGCGATCGGTGCGAGTTTTTTGACGATACATAATGGCTGCCCTGGCAAATAGACATTGCGTGCCAAAAATGTCACCCCAAACCCGCCGCTACTCAACAATGAGCGGATTTGATAGCGTTTGGCGAGGACTTCACCTTCGATCGCTTCACCAGTAGCGGCTGTTCCTGCTGGCAGTGGCGCAGAGGCAAAGCTATCATTCGCGCTAAATCGATCGGTTATCACGTCAGTCATAAGCACGCTCGATCGGTGCAACACCGATACAGTTGAAACAGCAAGTAATTCCATATCATACTGGTTCTATTCGAGACATCAGTCGGCCAATTCAAGTATTTTTGAGAATGGATAGCTTAGTTGGTGCGTTACGATTGAGCGACAACACACCATACGAGATTTTTGTCGCTCGAATAGGACTGCGGTACAACCGTCTAAACTACATTCCCGTTCCGATGGATGAAGCCAGCCAACGCAATCCCTAAGTAATTTGCAGATAAATCGATGAGATCGAATGTGCGAGCTGGAAACCAAATTTGCGAGCATTCTTCAACTGTCATCGCCACTGCGACGATCGTACAGCCTAACAAGACTCTGAACCGACCGATGTTCAGCTTTCGTCCAGCTAAGGCATAGTTGAGCAGAAATGTTAAACATCCAATGATTAATAAGTGGCCGCATTTATCCCCGAAAGGTATGCTATTTATCCAGCCGGTGAGACTCTGAAGTCGCCCGATGTCAATGCCAACCGTGATTCCAACGATCGCTAGAAACATTAAGCAGAAAGGTAGCCATTTTAAATACATGTGGTCGCAATCGATCGGGAATCTATCCTCAACAACAACAGATCCCGATCTCACTCCAGGAATATTGCTAGCAATTTCCAGCCAATTTACTTTTTGAATAGTTTCTGCCGAATTTGGGCGACTAATCGATCGAATTCTGGTAGCTTGAGCTGCGAGACGATCGCCACAAACACGCTCAAACCGATCGATCCAGCGAGGGCTAATTGGAGCAGCAAGGTGAGCTTATTACTGACGGGGATAAATTGCTCCCAACCGTAGCTGACACACCAGGTTGCGCCTCCAGTAACCGCACTGGCAATAAATATGCCGACCAATGGCCGAAAGCCCCGCCACGGTAAACCCTGCAAGCGACGATCGAGTAAAAATAACATGACTAGGAAGGAAATGAGATTGATACAAACCGTCGATAAGGTAATCCCCGCCGCGCCGAAAGGTTTCCAGAATAGTGAGTCAAACAGGAAATTGAAAAAGATATTGACCAGGCTAATTTTGAACGGCGTACCGCCATCGCCCAAGCCATAAAATACCCTAATTAAGACATCCCGCGCCAGAAAGATAAACATCCCCAAACTCGATGCAATTAAGATCGAGCCGACTAATTGCGCATCTTGGGCTTTGAATGCCCCATTTTGATAGACTGCTTTGACGATCGGTAGGGATAGAGCCATCATCATCGCACTCAACGGCATCACGGCGATCGCGGACAAGACCAATCCCTGCCGAATCCGATCCTTGAGTTGCGGCCAGTTTTGGGGATCTGCCAGTCGCGAAAATTCTGGCAATAGGGATACTAGCACGACATTGGAAATAATCCCCAAGGGCGTCAGCACCAGTAATCCCGAGTAGGACATCGCCGAAGCAGCACCGACAATTCCCGAGGCAAAGGCATTATCAATGAATAGGTTGATTTGATAGGTACTCGAAGAGAAGGTAGCGGGACCCAGAACTTTAAAGACATCTTTGACACCCTGGCGTCGCCACTCAAATCGAGGTTTAATCG
>NZ_JANPGM010000326.1:0-3292 GCF_031423935.1 Chamaesiphon sp. VAR_69_metabat_338 | reverse complement strand
ATTGTTGACAATACAAGCTACGTTATGCTGAGTGAACTACTGCCTAAACACTGGATGTAGAGGGATTCAATTAGTACAACAACGTAATTCATCGATCTTTTCCAGTCATATAAAAACCCCATGCCTGAAGGCCCAGAAATTAAGTTAGCCGCCGATAAGATTGCTAAAGATATTGTCGATCGATCCCTCACCGAAGTCTCCTTTGCTTTCGATCGTCTCAAACCCTTTGAAGCCGAACTCACCGCCGCCCGGATTGTCTCCGTCACCCCCAAGGGCAAAGCCCTACTGACCCGCTTCAGCAACCAACTCAGCATTTACAGTCACAATCAGCTCTACGGCGTTTGGTACAGTCGGCGCGCCTACGATTATCCAGTCACCAATCGACAGCTTAGGTTAGCCATTCATACCGAAAAGCGATCGGCACTCCTCTACAGTGCCTCAGATATTGATGTATTAGACGACGACCAAATCGCCGCCCATCCTTTCTTGCAAAAACTCGGCCCCGATGTTTTAGAGGCTACCACGACAGTCGAAATGGTGCTCGACAGGCTCCAAAGCAAAACCTTTCATCGCAAAGGATTCCCCGCGCTGCTGCTAAATCAGCATTTTTTAGGCGGCTTGGGTAACTATTTACGCAGCGAAGTTTTATTTGTAGCGGGAATTCATCCCACATTAAGACCAGTGGATTGTTCGATCGACAGGCTTCAGAAACTAGCTGCCGCCCTCCTCGAACTGCCGCGCCAATCCTACGCCACCAAGGGCATTACCAATAGCTTGGCGATCGTCAAGCAACTCAAACAACGCGGTCAAACCCGCCGTCAATACCGCCACTGGGTCTTCGGTCGCCAAGATTGCCTCTGTCACCTCTGTCATACCGAAATCCTCAAAGATACCCTCGGCGGGCGACGGGTTTATTTTTGTCCTACCTGTCAAGCTAAATAGTAAATTATGCTGAACATCCATCAAGAATTTCGATCGAGTAAAATTAATTCATATAGTTTGGCTAAGTTAGCTTATGACAACTACCATCGATCGATCGATCCAACAGCAGCCCCTCAGTTTTGAAAACTTTCTCAATCTGTATGGTGGCGATAATCGCTACGAAGTAATCGATGGAGAGGTATTCGATTTGGAACCAACAGGCTCGCATGAAGAGGTTGCAGCTTTTATTACGACCAAGATTTGCGTTCAGATCGATGTATCAAGCTTACCTTGGTTCGTCCTTCAGCGCGGCTTATTGCGACCTGAAAACATTGGGATGACTGCATTTAGACCTGATGTAGCCGTAATCGATCGAAATCAACTTACTCAAGAAATGTACTGGTCTGAGCAATCGATCCTAACCTTGGGGAGTTCGATTAAATTTGTAGCCGAAGTGGTGAGTAGCAATTGGCAAAATGATTATTCCCGCAAGGTGGAAGACTATGCAGTTTTAGGTATTCCCGAATATTGGATTGCCGATTATGCGGGATTAGGCGGTACTCGACATATTGGCAAGCCCAAACAACCTACTCTGTCCATCTGTACGCTAGTGGATGGGGAGTATGAGATTCAGCAGCTTCGGGGTAGTCAAACGATCGTCTCTTCAACCTTTCCCGATTTGAAACTGACAGCCGAACAAGTGTTGAGATCTGGTAGGTAAGATTGTGATGATTTAAATAGTTTGGCAAATTTAATCGGGCTAGTCTTCTCGTGTCGATCGCCAGATTAGTTTTTAGATTGACAGGGGTAAACAGATCGTCATAGAATGGTAATTTGTCAACAGTTGGAACCACTCGGCGACTGTCAAAATTTTGTAAAACATGCCAACCATCCAACAGCTCATTCGTAAAGCCCGCGAAGACTACAAAGTCAAAACCAAGTCACCAGCACTGAAGGAATGCCCTCAGCGTCGCGGTGTTTGTACTCGCGTCTACACAACTACACCCAAGAAACCGAACTCGGCTCTACGTAAAGTAGCGCGGGTGCGGTTAACTTCTGGTTTTGAAGTCACTGCTTACATTCCTGGTATCGGTCACAACCTTCAGGAACACTCCGTTGTCATGATTCGTGGCGGTCGGGTAAAAGATTTACCAGGCGTCCGATATCACATCATTCGCGGTACGCTCGATACTGCTGGGGTGAAGGATCGCAAGCAAGGTCGTTCTAAATATGGCACCAAGCGACCCAAAGCAGCTAAGTAAGTTTCCTAGCGCGATGACGATCGCTCGATAGATTCTTAATAGTTCCTCAGTTATATTTGTAAGCTTACACAAAAACCATACTTCAGCGATCTTAATTAGAGACTCCCATGCTGAGGGTGTCTGTTTATCTTCGTGTCAGGTGTCGATCGGGCATCGACAGCAGATAATAAATTATTGCTGAAGTGGAGATATGTTGGTAGTTTCCGGTTTAGTTGCAAATGGTCAGCGATTCTCATTAGATTCTGAGCTGCCATCACTGAAGATTTATCAATCCTCAAAAAAGCAAGTTAAGTAAGTGACCGACGGCGAGCGATTGACGCTCAGATCCAGAGGTTGTAACAACGTCAGTACCCAAACAAATCACCAATTCAATCTTTTTCGTTTTATGTCACGTCGAACCAAAGTAGTCAAACGCCCAGTGCCACCAGATGCGGTCTATAACAGCCGTCTGGTGAACATGATGGTGCGCCGCATTATGTACAGCGGTAAAAAATCAGTCGCCTATCGGATTATTTACGAAGCGATGAAAACGATCGAAGAGCGCACGGGTAGCGATCCGCTCGAAACCTTTGAAAAAGCAGTGAAAAATGCTACTCCCTTAGTGGAAGTCAAAGGTCGTCGTGTTGGTGGGGCAACCTATCAAGTGCCGATGGAAGTGAAAGCCGAACGCGGTACGGCACTAGCCATGCGCTGGCTGATCAACTACTCGCGATCGCGCGCGGGCAAGTCAATGGCAGGCAAATTGGCTAACGAGCTAATGGATGCAGCTAATGAAACGGGTAGTGCAATCCGTAAACGTGAGGAAACTCACCGGATGGCCGAGGCGAATAAAGCCTTCGCTCACTACCGTTACTAAAAATACTGAGTTGGAAGTTGAGGGTTATCCAGTCACCCGACTGTACCCAAAAACGTCTACAATCTTAGTAAAGATTAACCAAGATTTATCTCGGCAGCCGACAAGTAAGGAGGTTATTGTGCCACGTACCGTCCCGTTTGAGAAAGTACGCAATATCGGGATTGCAGCCCACATTGATGCGGGTAAGACAACCACGACCGAGAGAATTTTATATTATTCTGGGGTTGTCCATAAGATCGGCGAAGTTCACGAA
>NZ_JANPGM010000325.1:0-6651 GCF_031423935.1 Chamaesiphon sp. VAR_69_metabat_338 | reverse complement strand
ATCACTCAGCAAAAAATTCGGATCCGTTTGAAAGCATTCGATCGCCGTTTATTAGATACCTCCTGCGATAAAATCGTCGAAACTGCCAACAGAACTGGTGCCACGGCGATCGGCCCGATCCCCTTACCAACTCGCCGCCGGATATATTGTGTCTTGCGATCGCCTCACGTCGATAAAGACTCCCGCGAACACTTTGAAACCCGCACTCATCGTCGCATCATCGATATCAAAGATCCTTCAGCAAAGACGATCGATGCCCTGATGAAACTAGACTTGCCCGCAGGTGTAGACATCGAAGTGAAACTCTAGAAATTCAGTTACTAATTTATTCCTGAAAAGTCCTCATTTGAGGGCTTTTTTGTAGGTATTGCAATGAGAGAAGCTTTCAGGCAGAAAATAATTGAAGTTTGTAATCGTAAGATAGAACAAAAAGGTGCGAATGTCGGATTGTCTTTTTACGCTTTTTTTGCAAATAAGAACGACGATCCAGAGTTACTGATGGAGGCGGCTGAATGGTGGATTAAGACTCATCAGTTAGACCATTTTGAGAAGGCAGCAAAAATCAAACGAATGGTTGAGGCAAACGACTAGCAGATTTGGAGATCGTTACGTATAAATGAATTATCATAAAAAGTAAGTTGCGTTGCTAGGGATCGATCTCATGGTTAATACTCAAATCCGCTCGCTCACCAGTGCTGACTATTATCAGATGATGGAAAGTGGCATCATCCGCGAAGGCGAGAGAGTAGAGTTAATTTTAGGACAGATTTTTACAATGGCTGCAAAAGGCACTCGACATACAGTTGCTACAACAAGACTCATCACAGAACTACCAATGCTCCTTCAACGACGGGCGATTGTCCGTTGTCAAGAGCCAATCACTTTGCCCAACGATAGCGAACCAGAACCAGATATTGCGATCGTGAGATTGCGATCGGATGATTATATTAACAGTCATCCATCACCCGCAGATGTTATTTTAGTTATCGAAGTTGCCGATTCGACAATTAAGTTCGACCGAGACACCAAAGCACCGCTCTACGCTGCTGTTGGAATTAATGAATATTGGATTATAAATTTGATTGACGATCGGTTAGAGATATATCGTCAACCGGAAGGTAATATTTATACTAGCATTGAAATTATCTTGCCACCGCGATCGATTAACTTGCCTGGATTTCCTGAGATCGTGTTGAGTATCGATGATTTCTTCCCAGTCCAAAAAGCTTGAAATAACTACGGAGATTTAGATTTATTTCATTGATTCTCGATGTTAGCTCGGACGAAAGAGGAGCGAGCCAATGCCGATACTAGAATTTGTGCAGATCGCTGATTCCAGTCTGCCTAGCTGTCGATCTGTAGCTACTAGCAGACTTAGATCGCAGCCATATATAAAAAGAGATGGTCTATTTTTTGCTGAGAAAGGAGTAGCACTTATGCGGTTAGATCCGTTAACCTTATATAAGAACCCATGCTTTAGCTCCAATCCGTAAATGGCACCTTCTTCTTCAATCGCCGTGAGAGAACTTCCTCTATTCCCGCTCCCCGAACTGGTGCTATTTCCCGGTCGCCCGCTGCCACTGCATATTTTTGAATTTCGCTATCGGATCATGATGAATACGATCATGAATAGCGACCGGCGGTTTGGCGTCTTGATGTGGGATCCCGTGCGCGGACAGCCAGCAGATATTGGTTGTTGTGCCGAGATCGTTCATTTTCAGCAATTGCCAGACGATCGAATGAAAGTTTTGACGATGGGACAACAGCGGTTTCGAGTGCTCGAATACGTCCGCGAGAAGCCTTATCGAGTTGGTTTGGTCGAGTGGATTGAAGATCGCCCTACTGAAGAGGATTTACGTCCTTTGGCGACTGATGTCGAGCGGCTGTTGCGCGATGTCGTGCATCTGTCTGGGAAACTCACCGAACAACCAGTCGAGTTGCCTGATAACTTACCAGAACTGCCGATCGAACTCTCCTATTGGGTCGCCAGTCACCTGTATGGGGTTGCTGCCGAACAACAAGCTTTGCTGGAAATGCAGGATACAACGACCAGGCTCGATCGAGAAGTCGAGATTTTGACTTCTACCCGCAATCATCTAGCGGCCAGAACTGCCCTGAAGGATGCTCTGCCCTAGCAAACCGCACCAGCAGGTTAAACTTCAGGCAACAGGTCTTCAGTTCGCTCGTCAGCCGATCGCCACAGGGATCGATCGGCATTAGGTGGTACAAGAATCCAGAGCCGATCGGGAATGACCTGAAAGGTCATTGGTGTCGTACCTAAATAATCTCCGTCCACTTGGACGGGTAGAGCTTTTCGTCGCTTGCCACGAATTTCAATTTGTTTGGCTTGGTAGTACTGCACTTGCGGATCGCGATTGTAGTGACGGGCAAAGATGGAGATTAATCGACGGGGTGCCGACAACATCCCCCGTCCTTTGATGACGCAGACGTCTAAAAGTCCATCATCGATCGTCGCATGAGCGGTAAATTTGACAACGCCACCATAGAGTTGACTGTTACCAATAATCACCATCAAAATTTTGCCGCGTACTCGCTTCCCGTCGATCCGGAGTTTGAGTCGGACGCCGCGAAAATTCCAAGCAACTTGGATCGCCTGTTTCACGTAAGCGATCGCACCCAATAATTTCTTCTCTTCCGAGCGGACAGTCGCCGTCACGGCAGCATCAAAGCCAATACCCGCCATCAGCAGGAAATAGCGATTTCCGGCCATCCCAACGTCAATTTTGGTCAATTCGGATTTGCCTAGACTTTCAGCCGCTTTGAGCATATCCATCGATAAGCCCATTTCCCGCGCCCAGATATTGACCGTACCGAGTGGCAAGACCCCCAGTGCGGTTTCCGTACCGACTAGGCCATTCATGACTTCATTCACCGTGCCATCGCCACCAGCAGCGATAACCGCATTGTAGCCAGATTGAGAGGCAATCTTGGCTTTAGTGGTAGCATCTCCCGGTGCGGTAGTTGCGGCAATTTGTACTTGCCAGCCCAGATCGCGCCACAAAGTAGCGACTCGATCGAGTGTATTCTTGAGATCGGGCGATTGTCCGGCGGTGGGGTTGTAAACGATTAGGACTTGAAAGTTGGGTGGGGGGTTGGCCATTGGGAAAGTTTTGTTAACCTCAGGGGCACAGAGGACGCAGACAGGATATTTGTAAGATCTATAGGTTGGTTTGATGCTGCGAGGTGGTCATCGATCGAGAACTTCAAAGTTGGGTGGGATGCAGTTTCGCCCCGTGTGGAGTTGGGCGTTGGGAATATGACAAACGATCGACTTACCAAAGCGATCGAATTTGGCACCCGATCGATTGATAATAGAGACTAATAGAAATCCGATTGAGTTTCTCTAAATTTAGATTTTTAACTGTAATTATTAATTTTTCGATATGTCTGATTTTTTGTTGGAAGTCGGTACTGAAGATCTACCCGCAGGCTTTGTGAGCGATGCGATTCGCCAGTGGCAAGAGATGATTCCAGCGAGTTTGGCAGATGCCGCTCTGACATCAGATCTCATCCAAATCTATGCTACACCGCGCCGCCTTGCCGCAATTGTTACCAATTTACCAGATCGCCAGATCGATCGGGTGGAAG
Organism: Chamaesiphon sp. VAR_69_metabat_338; assembly: GCF_031423935.1. Lineage (NCBI taxonomy): Bacteria > Bacillati > Cyanobacteriota > Cyanophyceae > Gomontiellales > Chamaesiphonaceae > Chamaesiphon > Chamaesiphon sp. VAR_69_metabat_338. Next base: position 3,042 of record NZ_JANPGM010000325.1, on the reverse strand, counting down.
AAATTAAAGGCCCCCCAGCCGCAGCCGCTTATAAAGATGGACTGCCAACTCCAGCGGCGGTGGGGTTTGCCAAGAAGCAGGGAGTGGATGTCTCCAGTCTAGAATTGCGTCCGACGGATAAGGGTGAATTCATTTTTATCACCAAAACGATCGCGGGGCGAGATACTAGCGAGATTTTAACCGAGTTAATTCCGCAGTGGATATTCAAACTAGAAGGCAAACGATTGATGCGGTGGGCGAATGGAGACTTGAAGTTTCCACGTCCGATTCGGTGGTTGGTGACATTATGGAATGAAACTATTCTACCGATCGAAATCGTTAATGGCGAGGATGTGGTTAAAAGCGATCGCATTTCGCAGACACATCGCGTCCTCCATCCCGCACCTGTTTCCGTCGTTTCAGCCACTCAGTATTTAAAAACCTTAGCGGATGGGTTCGTAAATGTAGACCAAGATCGACGGAAAACCGATATCCAGCAACAGATTCAGGCAGCCGCGACGCAAATGGGTGGAGTTGCTGAAGTTTATCCCGATTTATTGGCAGAAGTAGTAAATTTAGTGGAATATCCCACCGCTGTAGTTGGTAGGTTCGATGATGAATTCCTGCAATTACCACCAGAAGTAATTACGACAGTAATGGTCACGCATCAGCGATATTTTCCGATTTTCACAGATGCTAGCAAACAGAAATTATTGCCGCATTTTATCACGATTTCCAATGGCGATCCGGCCAAATCTGAGATTATTGCTGCTGGTAATGGTCGCGTCGTCCGCGCGAGATTAGCCGACGGACAGTACTTTTACAATGCCGATCTCGCTCGACCTTTAGCCGATTATTTACCGAAACTAGCTACCGTCACTTTCCAAGCCGATCTAGGTTCGGTGCGATTAAAAGTCGATCGGATTGTTGCGAATGCTAACTCGATCGCGACTCAATTAAATCTCTCGCCTACTGAGTGCCAAAATATCTCCCGCGCGGCACTATTAGCTAAAGCCGATCTCGTCACCCAAATGGTGGGAGAATTTCCCGAACTCCAAGGGATAATGGGATCTAAATACGCGATCGCCAATGGCGAAGCACCTGAAGTCGCCACTGCAATTATCGAGCATTATTTACCCCGTAATGCCGAAGATAGTTTACCTCAAACCTTAACCGGGCAAGTCGTGGGCATCGCCGATAGATTGGATACTTTAGTCTGTATCTTTGGCTTAGGCATGTTACCAACAGGCTCCTCCGATCCATTCGCACTGCGTCGGGCAGCAAATGCGATCGTCAATATCGTTTGGAATGCCAACTTAGGGATAAATCTAGAACGATTAATCGATCGCATCGTCACCGAATTCAGTCAAATTCGTACTCAAGTCAACACTACCGAACTTACCCACCAATTACAAGATTTCTTGATTCAAAGATTGCGAAACTTGCTCCAAGAAGATCGCCATATTGACTACGATCTCGTTAACGCCGTCTTAGGTGAAAACGATCGAGAGTATACCCAACGCGCGCTCACCGATTTACTCGATACCCGCGATCGAGCCGTATTTCTCCAACAGATTCGCGATAATGGTACTTTAGCGAATATCTATGTAACTGTGAATCGATCGAGCAAATTAGCCGCTCAAGGTAATCTCAATACCCAACAATTAGCACCCACCCAAGTTGTCCAAACCAACCTCTTCCAAAAATCCTCAGAGCAAGCCGTCTACGATGGTTTAATTGCTCTAGAACCTCAAACAAAAGCCGCTCAAGCCTCTCGTAACTATCAACAGTTAATCGACGCGCTGGCGTTACTTACTCCCGCGATCGGGAATTTGTTCGATGGCGATGATAGTGTGATGGTGATGGATGACAATCCCGCAATTAAAACCAACCGATTGAATCTATTAGGGTTGGTTCGCAATCATGCGCGGGTGTTGGCTGATTTTGGGGCAATTGTTAAGTAACAGATAACTTGTAGGTTGGGTAGAGCGATAGCGAAACCCAACGAGCATAACAGCACCCTAGAAATGTTGGATTTCATTCTTCAACCCAACCTACTCGCTACTTTGACAGCAGCAGCTTTTTTCACCTCAAGTTCCAAAAAAATATTAGCCAAACCAAAGCCACCAGAGCACCCAGCCTAAACAAAACAAAACTATTGGATAAGAAATAAAATCCATGAAATATGCAATAAATATAGTTAATTTTATTATCCACCAATCCATACCTTTGATGCTGTAAAATTCTGGCATCTCTAATTTAGCTCTGAAATAGTCACCGCGAAAATCATTGCTAGAATGAGTTTCGTATAGCTTCAAGATTTGATAATACTCTTTTCTGAATTCTTCGTAAATTTCTAATTGAATGGCTTTCGTAAAATATGGTTTTAATTTTTGTTTTAAATCCCCCAACTCTGAAGCACAAGAATACATCTTTTCTGATAAATTCGAGTAATTATTTTTTTCAATTAATAATGAGTAAACTAAAACAGCAATAGAGGAAAAAACTTGTATCAAGCCGACTAGATTGCTATTAATATTTTTACCTAACGTATATGCTTGCATCAATGCGATTAAAATAAGGCCAAGCGAAATAATTACAACTGAGTATGTCGAAGATGTTGCATGAAGTTTTAACCGTCTAGATGTATGAAATCTCGTCTTAGACGTAGCATCCATTTTTCTATATAAGTTTTTGAGATCTTCCTCTTTGTTCACAGCTAAGTCTGTATAAAATTAGACATAAGATAAATATAAGACTAGAAATCGCTGGTGGATTCTAACTATATTACTGTGCGGGAACTTTCCCGCTGCTTCCTAGAGATTGGTCTGGTATCTAGGATCGAAACGCAGGGTGGGCACTGCCCACAAGCAAACTTAAACGAAGCCATAAAACCTTAGCTCACTAATAATTTTACATGACTTCTTCTGCCAAAAGTTGACCATTTACCCGTTCATATTCATCCTCACATAGCCATTCCTGAGCTGCTTGATAATTGGAGTGAGTAACTACAAGTTTATAGTCAAAAGCAGGATTGAAAATACGACAAGTACCATCTCGATC
>NZ_JANPGM010000324.1:0-11239 GCF_031423935.1 Chamaesiphon sp. VAR_69_metabat_338 | reverse complement strand
CTAACTAGTTTGCCAGAAAGCATTGGAAATCTCATTAACTTAACCCACCTAAATCTAGAGGGGAATCTGTTGACTAGATTGCCGGAAAGTATCGGTAATCTAGTCAATTTAACTCATCTATCAACTTACCTATCTCTGTGGGGAAAGCCAACTAACCTGCTAGAAAATATCGGTATCAGCGATCTTGTTAATGCCCGTTTCTCTGGTGGCATACTCCTTCATAGATATTTGACTAAATCGAGCGAGTGGAAATCTGAGTGGTTGTTGGACGAAAATAATGCTGAAATTAGACGTGAATTAATTGCAAAAATAGGTTATGAAAAAATCTGTCATGAGCTAAATGCAGTTACAGTTGATACTTGGCGAGAATATACCTTGCTAAAAATTGATGGGGTGGGAAGAGGTTATAATCATAGAACCGAACCGATGGTATTACTCAAGAGAATTTGTCCATCAACTCAGCATATTCATGTTCTCCGAGTACCACCTAAGATGACGAGTGCAGAGGCAGCGATTACTTGGGTAAATCATGGCACTCATCCCGACAGGTTGGCAGTTTGGCAGTCCAAACTTAAAATTAAGCCGAAACCCCGAAGCTTTTAATTTGCCAAGGTTTAATGATTCTAGTTTCGAGCAACTGAGCAGACGTATCTACCGGATCTAAAATTGGTTCTTCGAGGATATTCAACTCTCGATCGATCCCTAAATCCAGATCGCCACTTAACTTAATTTCCCCCTCAACTCCATGAGCTTCATAACACCGCAATACCCACGATCGATCTAGAACTTCTGAAGGCTTAAATGCCATCAAAACCAGGTTTTCAGCCTGTAAATCGATGAAACTACTAATAGGTGCTAAGTCTCTGTTTACATCTATTTTAGGCTGAGGAACTAGTTGCAATAATTGCAGCGGTGAATTTAGTTCCAATCCCTTTCTTATGGTCTGAGCGGCTTGCCAGATGCCACTGTGGGGATAGATTGCATAGGTAAACTCATGGTAGCCGCGATCGGCTATTGGATCTGGCCATTTAGGGCTGCGGAGCAAGGTGATTCGTAGATAATCACTTCCCGCATCGAAACCATATTTACAATCGTTTAATAGACTTACCCCATAGTCGCCACTCTTATCGGTGAGATCTACCCAACGGTGCATGGGTAATTCCCATTTGGCTTTTTCGATGGCGGTTTGGGGTTGAGTTGGTCGATCGATCGCGCCACAAGCAGTTTCGGCGGTGGAGATGTCTGCTGTCAGATTGAGGGGGAAGTTGGCTTTGATTAGGACATGTTCGGTTTGCCAATCGACGCTGGTTTTAATCCGCACGATCGGGCTATGGCCATCTAAGATATAGTCTTGCGTAAATTCACATCCCGCTAATTCCCGCACGACGCGGACGCGTTGACGGATTGCCCCGTTTTCGATCCATTCGATCGATCTTAGTTGACTGGGTGGTAATTGTTTTTCGGCATATTTAGGATCGATATTCCAGGCATCCCAGTATTGTTCCGCGTCTTGGAAGGCTTGGAGTTGATTTGCGCCTGTGGCTGCAAGGATGTGGCGGTGGTTGAGTCGATCGTAGATGCTGGCGATGTCTCCGGTTTGGGGGTTTATGGCTACTTCTACGAATTGGTTTTTAAAAATAAAATCGCTGGAAGCTAGTGTTTCTGCTGATTGAGTTGTGTCAGAGGTGATGTACCCACCCCGCCCTACGGGCACCCCTCCCATGAGGGGATTTTGAACAGGGGCTAGCCAGAATAAACAATAACCGACGCTGGGTAAGTTGGTGGCGAGGAATAATATGTGTTCTGCGGTGGATTGGCTTGGTAATAAGTTTCCATCGGCATCAAATACTTGCCACTCCTCTAGAAACCCGACTTCTTCGAGAAGTCGGGTTTCTGTTGGATATCCGATTACTTCACTATGTCGCCAATTGAGCGCGTTGAAAATGACGATCGGAATAGCACCCTCAACAGGCGGTGTAGAAAGTAAAATTCGATCGCAAATCTCACCCAAGGCATTACTAATTATCTGCGTCGTTACGCGTTCGACATCTGCCCAGCCTTCATTCGCCGTCACATATACAGGTTCGATCGCCGTGCCCGGAATGATATCGTGAAATTGGTTGAATAACGTTTGTTTCCAGGCTGTTTCGATCTGCAATTTGAGATCTGCGGGATAAGATTGCTCACTGACGATACAGGCGATCGACGACCACAATTCTGCCTGATATAATAAGTCCTCACACTGGCGATTCGATCGCTTTTGATCGGCGTGGGTAGTAAAACAACCGCGATGGAATTCTAGATATAACTCATCTTTCCATACAGGTAAAAGTTGGCTCTCAGTTCTACTTGCCAACCTATCCAGATATTTAACCGCCGTCGTAAATTCTAAATCGGGAAAGACATCGGAATTCGACCAGCGATCGGCTAATTCCAGCATATCGCGGGTTGGCCCCCCACCATGATCGCCGATGCCGAAGAGGTATAGAGATTCATTTATGCCCGTATCGGATTGCCACTTACAGGCATAATCCATCATCTTCAACGGATCGATCCCTTCACCGATAGCCGACGACATCAAACTCAATACTTGACTACCATCGGGAGATTCCCACCAGAATAATTGATGGGGAAATTGATTGGTATCGTTCCACAAGAATTTCTGCGTGACGAAGTAATCGATGCCGCCTTGTTTGAGCAACTGTGGTAATTGTCCGCAGAAGCCGAAGGTATCGGGCAGCCATGCCACTCGCGTCAGTGCGCCAAATCGGGACTGGTTGTACGCTTGTCCGTAAATAATCTGCCGCGCGATCGATTCTCCCGAAATTAAGTTTAGATCTGGCTCGATCCACATCCCGCCGACGATTTCCCACTTACCCACCTTTACCTGCTGACAAATACCCGCAAATACCTCCGGCTGATGGAGTTCCATCCATTCATATAACGCAGGCGTAGAATGACAAAAAGTCAGATCGGGAAACGATTGCTGCAAACTCAGACTCGATCGAAATGTCCGCTCCGCCGCTTGCCAAGTCTCCGCCACTTCCCACAACCACGCCATATCCAAATGAGCGTGCCCCAGCAATTGAATAGTTCCTACACCACCCAAACCCGACGGAGAAATCGCCGGAAAAATCCCCTCCTTGGAGCGAAAAGTGCGGTCTTGGGGTTTCCCCAAGTAGAGCACCTTTTCAAGACAGGGGTGCCCGAAGGGCGGGGTGGGTAGATCCCCGCCGTAGCCCAAGATCGATTTAACTTGTTGCTTGACTGCTAGTAAGTGAGCGATAAACTGACGACTATCTACATTCAGCAACTCATAGTCAATTCGATCGATAATTCCCGCAACCTCACCCAACCGCACTGGAGCAAAACTCGCCACCTGCTTCACCATCACCGCCAACTCATCCGCCAACCAACCTGGTTCGGGATACATTGGCTCCACAGACTCAAAAATTAGCCGCGATCGCATCAAAGCACCAATATCGTGTCCGGGGCTGACTAATCGCAGTCGCACGTCTATAGCCGTTCCAGGCACCACGGCGGACATCAACAACACACGCGGACTGTGGTCGAATAAATCGCCCTCCTGCACCAATTGCTCATCGACAAATACCTGCGCGATTTCTGCCCACCAAGTAAATGCCAACCGACAGGATAGACTAGTAACGGGATAACCGTGGAGATCGATCGGCATCACCACTGTTTGCGCCAACCAGATCTCCTGTCGCCCCCGCGCCCAAGCGATTTGCCCCTTCTCATTCCAGCTCGCTCGCTCCCAAGCATTCGTGTCTGCATCAACAGAGCTAGCCCCCAGACACATGCGCCAATCGGCAAGCAGATCGTGCTGACTCAAGCCCCGCAACCGTTGAAGGGCAATCTCAATCGAAGATACAAAACTTTGCTTGGAATCATTCATAGTTTCGCTAAAATCTTAGGTATTTTAGATCGAGCATCGATCGATCCAAATCTACCACCTTAAAACCTAAAACCTAAAGCCTAATACCTAAAGTCTAAAGCCTAATTTCCCACTAAACCCCATGTCTGGAAACTACCAAAGCCGAGTCTTCACCTTTATCAACAAGCGCACCGATCGATTGAAAGATTCATGCGCCAAAGGTTTGCGACATATTAAAGTAGCAGTAGTTTGGACTGGTCAAATTTTACTCTATCCACTCCAGTTACTCGGGCGCGCGCTTGACATCTTGCCGCCCCAGCTCGAAGCACCATCAACCCAGAGATCTCTACCGCAGCCAGCTCCAGATATTAGCATCGAACAGGCACTAGTAGCGATCGTCGATGCTGGCTATCCGATCGAGATTGCCCAGCAGGGCGAGTTAGCCGCTGTCGATGATTGGTCGATTATCGATGAAAATATCTGGCATACGGGATACGGGATGACTGCCCCCAAAAGCCACGATGCCACCTATCATCCCCGCGCGGCTGGGAGGATGCGATCGAAAAAACCACTGATTCGCGGAATTAGTTCGTTGTTAAGAGATCGTCAATTAGTTTTAGTAACTACTGAAAACGAACTATTAGATTTACTCACCAATTCTCAACAACAAGAACTTCGCCGACAGATCGGAATCGATATCGCGATCGGTTGGCATCAATGGCATGCAAGTCAACTAGCAGCTAGTCAATCTACATTCCAAATATCATCTAGCGATCGATTATTATTAGATCGAGAAATTGACGATCGCTGGTTAGAGATTGTTGGCGTAAATCCGACATCGCAATCCTTACTCCCTCAAGGTGAAGTCGAGCTAAAAGAACGAGATTCTCGATCGCCAACTTTACGCGATCGTTGGCACGATCTGCTGCAAAACTTCACACCCAAACAGTCAGAACCCGAATCGATCGCCTCAGAAGTTATCCGCGAATTACCCGCTAGTCCATATCCATTTACACCCCAACCGCCGAGAATCGATCGATACTTAGATCTACCCCAGCTCCCGCCGATTGTTGAATCAGAACTATCTCCCACCCAGGATAATCTCGTCCTATCTTCGATCGGTAAACTATCGCCAAATTGGCTGACAACCTGGTTTAATTATTATCGAGACTATCTGTATATCCCTTCAAAAATCGATCGTCAAATTATTCATCAGCCATCAGAATTTAAATTAGTGCCGATCGAGCTAACACCTCAAAAAGCTCGATATACAGATCTAATTAACAAACAGGTGGAAAACATCATTTCCTACAAAAACAATCTCGAAATAGATGCCGATATAATAGTCAAACAAGTCGAGCGAAATCTTGAATATGCTCCTGATTGGATCGAAGCAGAATCCGAACTCATTGGCTACAGTCGATCGCCACTAGCCAGATTCTTGGCATGGCTCGATCGGATTTTTCTCGCGATCGAAAACTGGTTGATAAAAATTTGGGGAATGATTACCAATAATCCCGCTCGTAGCTAAAATACTGGGAGATCGATACTGCTAATCGATCGAGTAATTCAGATCTTATCAAACATCAAATTGACGATCGAACTTCTCTCTAAAACCTTAAGCTATTAACTCCCCGCTCCCCGCTTTCTAAAAAGATCCCAAATCTCCTCGCCTTTAGACAGCGAGAGTGTCAAAATCAAAGATGTACGCTCAAACATAACTAGCCGTGACAGTCAGAGTTCGCATCGCTCCTAGCCCTACAGGGAACTTACATATTGGTACCGCCCGCACCGCCGTTTTTAACTGGCTCTTCGCCCATCACCACGATGGTAAATTTATCCTCCGCATAGAAGATACCGACGTAGAACGCTCCAAACCCGAATATACCCAAAATATCCTCGATGGCTTGAAATGGTTGGGATTAAATTGGGATGAGGGGCCATTATTTCAATCCCAACGCTTAGATTTATATCGCCAGTCGATTCAAACTTTATTAGCTAACGGTAGTGCTTATCGCTGCTACACTACCACCGCCGAACTCGACGAGCTGCGCGCCGCCCAAGAAGCCAACAACCAAGCACCGCGTTACGATAATCGCCATCGCAACCTTACTCCCGAACAAGAAGCTGCCTTTATCGCTGAAGGTCGGCGTCCGGTAATTAGATTTAAAATTGAGGACGAACGTGAAATTAGTTGGTTAGATTTAGTCCGCGATACAGTCACTTGGAAAGGTAGCGACTTAGGCGGGGATATGGTGATTTCCCGTGCGGCGGAGGAACACGAACTCGGACAACCGCTCTACAATCTTGCCGTCGTTGTCGATGATATCGATATGCAAATCACCCACGTCATTCGCGGCGAAGATCATATTGCCAATACTGCCAAACAGATTTTGCTGTACGAAGGCTTGGGCGTCAAGATACCAGAATTTGCCCACACGCCCCTAATTTTGAGTGCTGAAGGCAAGAAACTCTCCAAACGCGATGGTGTTACATCGATCGATGATTTCAAGCAAATGGGCTATATCGCCCCCGCCTTAGTCAATTATATGACTCTGTTGGGTTGGTCGGCTCCCGATGCTGAGGAGTTGTTTACTCTCGATGCAGCCGCCAAACAGTTTGATTTCGATCGAGTTAACAAAGCTGGGGGCAAATTTGATTGGGATAAACTCAATTGGATTAACAGCCAATATATCCACGCCATGCCCGCCGAGCAACTATTGCCAGAATTAATCCCCTACTGGCAAGCTGCGGGCTTCCAGTTCGATCCCGCAGCAGATCGGGCGTGGTTGCTCCAGCTCACCAGTCTCATTGGTGCCAGCCTCGCCCGCCTCGATGAATGCGTCGAAATCAGTCGGACATTTTTTACCGATAGCGTCACTCTCAACGAAGAAGCCACCGCGAAAGTCGCTCAACCAGGTGCCAAAGAGGTGCTAACTAGTCTCGCCACCGCGATGAAAGCCAAACCCGATTTGACTGAGAGCGACGCCCAGGAGCTAATCAAACAAGTCACCAAAGAGCAAAACGTCAAAAAAGGTGTGGTGATGCAAAGTCTCCGTGCTGCCCTCACCGGCGAAGTTCACGGCCCCGATTTGATTCAATCCATTCTGCTATTACACCAACATCAACTAGCAGTCCCCAGAATCGATCGAGTTTTGGGCTAAACAAAACTGGGTAACAGGTTAATTAAACACTTGTTACCCATTTTGCTTTCAATTGCTACAAAAATCCTCTTCCCCCGCTCCCCGCTCCCCGCCCCCCGCTCACTTACGAATATTTCCGCATTAAGGCAAGATGTGAGTGTATCCCTTGATAGCACATCTCGATCGACTAGATTTATGAGCGGTAAATATTTAGCAACAACTTTATTAATTCTGGCAGGATTATTGGTAGGTACTAGTGCCAGTCAAGCACAGACTGCTGGCTCCTCCAATCAGACTTTTACTGTCGGCGAGGGTGCGGTCAATAATACCAATAACCAAAGCAATACCAATCAAAATAACAATCTCAGCAACGGCGGTCAGAGTAATATTCAGCAAACTACTGTTAATTCTTCCTACACGCCACTGAGTCCCAACATTCAAAATCCGGTCAATACTGAAAATGACTTTGGCCTTAATATGGGTGGCGCACTCAATACCTACGATGGTAGAAATATGACCTTATATCTGGGGATTACCTATCAACCAGGGCGCACCGACGACCACAATGCGCGGATGGCCAAATTGAAATCCGAAACCCAGTTATTAGAATCCCAAAAACAGAATAGTCAAACTCAACTAGAACTACTCAAAAAACAAGTTGCCGAGCAAGAACTGAGATTGCAAAAAATCCAATCTAGCAGCCAAGCTACACCGAAACAAACTAAATTTATGTTCTAGTGAAAATTTCGATCGCCTGCGGCAAGATTAAATGCTCCTGAATCTGTATCCGTGCGTGCAAAGTTTCAGCGGTGTCATCGGGTAAAACTGGCACGGCAGCCTGGACGAGAATTGGCCCTGCATCGACTTCGAGACTGACTAAATGTACCGTACAGCCTGTAATTTTGACTCGCGCCGCCAGTGCTTGCTCGATCGCGTGAATCCCTCGAAAACTGGGCAATAGACTAGGATGGATATTAATAATCCGATCGGGAAATGCATCGATGAGTACTTGCGTAACCACTAGCATCCAACCCGCCATCACCACGCATTCAACCTGATGAGCCTGTAGAGTACCAACGATCGCTCGATCGAGTTCTTCCCGCGTGGGATAATTACGACGATCGAGGAATACTGTAGGGATGCCGTAATGTTGCGCGCGATCGATTGCCTTAATTTCGGGTTTATTATGAATGAGGACGGCGATTTTGGCATTGAGCCGACCATTTTCGATCGCTAGAGCCACAGCCTCAAAATTACTACCACTCCCCGATGCCATTACCCCTAAAATTAACGGCGATCGATCGCCGATCGCCACAGTCGGGATCGGCGAAACTAAACTGGGAGTATCGATCTGTAAGGATTGCATGTGCGAACGTACATAATAAGCCGATGGCGAGATTTGAACTCGCGACCAATTGATTACGAATCAACTACTCTACCACTGAGCCACATCGGCAGGAGCGGGTAAAAATAATCTACCCAGTCGATTATTATAGATCGATCGAGCATAAAATCACAGAAATACAGCAAAAACTAAAATCTGACTCCCTCTGGCGACCAATCGATTACGAATCAACTACTCTACCCCTGAACCACATCGGCAGGATCGGGTAAAATAAAGCTACCCAGTCGATCGTTATAGATAGCATCGAGCACAAAATGACAGAAATACAGCCAAAACAAAAACCAGACTCGATCGATCCCGAACTGTGGCAGCGGCTTCAGGCGGAGGCTAAATCCCCATTCCGAGGCTTACGCCAGTTTATATACGTCAGTTGCGCACTTTCTGGGGCGATTGGTGGGGTGGTGTTTTTCTTTAAGCTGTTAGCTGGTAGAGATTTGGAAGCCACAATTCCCAATCTTGCCGTCCAAATTGGGGTAGTCGCCTTGATGGTATTCTTGTTGCGGATCGATAAAGCCAAAGCCTAGCCCGATCGTCGCTCGAAATTATGCTAATAACTTTTCTACAGCTAAACTAAACTCTTCGTAGGATTTAACGCCGACGATCGTTTCGATTTTTTCACCGGCTTTAAAGAAGATCACCGCCGGAATATTTCTAATTCCTAATTTCTTCGCTAAGTCGCGATTTGGCTCGACATCTAACTTGCAGATGTCCGCTCGATCGCTATATTCTGCTGACAATCGATCGATTAATGGTGCCACTAATTTACAGGGGCCGCACCAAGTAGCCGTACAATCTACCACCAATACCTTTGCTGTTGCTAACCGCGATTCAAATTCTGATTCGTCTTTAATAAATTCAGCCATTTTTATTTCAAAGATCTTCAAATTAAGATCGCGATCGTTCGGTAATCCTAGCATATTTATGGTGCGATCGAGGTATGGAAAGATAGAGGAGAGGAGAGGGCAGGGAGCGGAGAGCGAAAAGTGCGGTCTTGGGGCGCGACGTTTTGGGGGGAAGCTTCCCCCCAAAAGCTCGCTTCTTTGCCCTGCTTGGGTATGGGTCACGGATGGGGAACCAACTCCGCTGTCTTGTCTTGACGCACACAACTGGGAAGAAACCTCCCAGTCGATGCGTCGCTGTCTCACCTTTTTTGACGGGTTCCCCGATTCGTGACAAGTTAAGGAGCAAGTGCAGTTGTCAAGCAGGGTTGAGCGGACGGCTCAAAGAAAAATGACCCTTCCCTACTCGCGCGGTCGGGGAAAGGGTCAACAATCAATTTCTTGAATGGCTTGCGGATAGATTTAACAATACCTAAATCCCTATTTTCATGAGCTGCAAAATACTTAATAGGGTCGCTAGCTAAACCTTTGTGATGGGCAACATAGAAATGATAAAGACCACGATAAATCATTTCTAAAGAAATCCGGTCGAAAGGAAGAGATACCTCATCAGCAATCGCGTCGCCGAGATCGACTAATATAGCATAAAATAGCCAAGTCCCCCAGAGTTGTAATTTAATACCATTAAGCGAACCTGTCCAGATATAACTCAAGCCTAACAATCGTTTAACAATATTAAAGGCCTCTTCGATTCGCCATCTTCTCCCATATAAATCGGCAACTACGTAAGGTGGTAAAATTAACGGGTCAAGCACGCTAGTTAGATAAGAGTACCAAGCTTTACCCACTTTGATTTCTACTAATCTCATCGTGATACATGGAGTTGTTTTGTTGCCAGCACCCATTGTAACGATTCGGTCACGGATGCTGTAACTGTTAGTGAATGCGCTCTCGACGGTAAATGATGCTTTGTTGTTTAGTCGAGTAATTAAATGAACATTCCTTTCGATTAGTTGTTGCCAAAACAGATAATGACAGAAACCTCGATCTAACAATATTAATGTCTGGGGCTTAACCAGCTTCAAGATGTCTGCCTCGAATTTCATATCACTAGCTTTGGCATTCTCTTGAAACCAAATTTCTACTGGTAGTCTGGTTACGATATCGATGACTACTCCGATTTTTCCAGCTAATTGATTTTTTGGTACCTCTGCCAGACTGTCTAATTTCTTGAAGATTGCTTCCAATGTTGAGCCGTCACTAGCCCAAATTTGGGCAAATTTAGTTCGGGCAAATTGAATGCTTGAGGGTAGTGGTCTTTTGTTGCGGCTGTGCCATTTTCGCTCGAATTCTGGCAATAATTCTCTAAATATTCGCTCAAATATTTCGGCGGGAAATGTCAGAAACCTCTGTGATAATGCTTGTTGACTGACTTGTGTTGGTTCGCACCACAGAAATCCTTCTCTGGCAAGTATTCTGCTCAGTTCTCTGACTCCAGCTACGTCTCGCCAAATTAGTGTCAGCACTGCTGCGACCATCAGTGGCAGGTTCAGTATTCTATCCCTCATTCCGAGTTGGCGATAGTATTTCTCTTGTGCTACCACTGCTGGTGTAACTAGCTGTTCTAATTGTGCCGCTATCATCCCATCTTCCATCATCGGACGTTGCTGCCGCTTGGCATGGTCACGATTTGTTGTCCGCTTTTTGGGCATGGGTCACACGGTAGGTTCTAACTCTGTGCTAGTCCGAGTTTGACATCTTTTCTTTCTCTCCTCGACAAACCTCGGTTTTTCTTAACTTGTCACGAATCGGGGAACCCGACCATGGAAGCGAGACAAGACAACACACCCTACAATGAATTGAGCTGACAACTATTAGCGTTTATTTGCGGCTTCTAATTCTTCTTGTAATAACTGCTTGTAAATCCCCGTTAATTTGGGTGTCATGGTATTAGTTT
>NZ_JANPGM010000323.1:0-7778 GCF_031423935.1 Chamaesiphon sp. VAR_69_metabat_338 | reverse complement strand
ATACCTGGGCTGACATCATCAACCGCGCTAACTTAGGTATGGAAGTAATGCACGAGCGTAACGCTCACAACTTCCCGCTCGATCTAGCTGCTGGTGAAGCTACTCCTGTTGCTTTGACTGCTCCTGCTATCAACGGTTAATTCCAACTCACTCTTCTGAGTAAACTAAAAGCCCCCTGCCACCTAGTGGCAGGGGGCTTTTTCATTGGCCGAACTATTTGCGGTTTTGTCTAGTATTTGTTACAATAGTTAACAATAGTTAATAAGTGAAGTCAAGCTCTAAGACAAGGGTTCGGTTGACAGAGATGTAGATAACATCGAGCGGGCAGAATCGACAAGCTGTGATGGGGATAGAGCACTTAAAACTTTGAAAGCGATCGCGCAATGTCTCTGGGAGATAATCGACAATGAATACCGATGAGTTACTCACAAAATATCATAATGGAGAGCGAGAATTCATTGCGACCGATTTGGCGGATGCTTGTCTGACCGAAAGATGTTTGGCGGCGATCGATCTGAGCCAATCACAACTGACTAATGCCAACTTGTCCGGGTCTGATTTACAGTGTGCGAATTTGTCGGCCACAGTATTAACTAGAGCCAATTTGTGGCGATCGAATTTGACTAGTGCGAGTCTAGTATCGGCCAATCTCAATCAAGCGAGCTTGATTCGGGCGACCTTAATTGGGGTAGATGGTGAGGGTGCGTGTTTGCGCAATACCGATTTACGGCTGGCCAATCTCCAAGGGGCGAATCTCAGCCATGCCAATCTCATGGGTGCAGATTTACGATATGCCGATCTCACTGGTGTCAATTTAGCTGGGGCAAACTTGAGCAGAGCCAATCTGACAGGTGCGAATCTCTCCCAAGCAGAACTGCGCGGCGTGACACTCAAGAAAGCAATTTTCGATAATGCATACATTAGTGAAGTTTGCTTGCTCGATGTCGATCTCAGTCAGGTGGATCTGCGTTACGCGCTGCTGAAATAGCTAACCTGAGTTCGGGTTAAGGATACTTGCTTAATGACTCCTAGCTTCGTTTCTGAACCGCCCTCAAATAAATTTGCGGTGCGCGTAACTCCTGTCTTGTCTTGCTTCCATGGTCGGGGAACAAAGGCGGGAGCAAGCCGCTAACGGAGTGGCTGTGCCTACGGCAGGCTACGCCAACGCCAACTTCGGGTTTCCCGACGGTTTGCGGATGCGCTCTGGAGGTTTCCTCCAGGTTTAGCGCACCAAGCAGCGGCGCATCGAACGGGAGGTTCCCTCCCGTTTGTGTGCGACAAGACAGCGACCCAAATCGCGCTGAGGTTCCCGTCTTCGACACGTCTCGCTTCGGATCTCCTCCGGAGAGGCTGTGCCTACGGCAGGCTTACGCCAACGCCAACGCCTACAGCGTGCGTTTGGGTCAAGACAGCGCAACAAGACAGGGGCTAAAAGCAAAAGTTCTCTGAAGAGAACTGTCAAATCAGTTAGTTCGTTTCAACGAACTTTTGCTTTTAGCCCGTTGGCGAAGCCTTTAGGAACGAAACACTTCTAGTTCAGGGCAGTGCTTGAGCGAAGCAGATCGGTTTTCCTTAACCCGAACTCACGTTAGCTAGATTTTAGTATGGAAAGAGAGATGGGGGAGCGGGGAGCGGGGAAGAAAAGAGTACAGAAGAGCAGAAACGTACCTCAAATTGGTAACGGCTTTGCATGTAACGATCGGGTAAATTAGCGATCGGGATAGAGTCTCTCGCCAGTGGTGGGGTCGAAGATAAATAGCCACTGGGGATCTAGGCGGACTGCTAGGTGCGTGCCGAGCAGGTTAGAACTACTAACGTTACCGACTCGCTGCGACCACTCGGCGTCAGCGATGAGATTGAGGGGGATGGTGGTGCCAGCGATCGAGACTTTGAGCAGAGTTTCCCGACCGAGGGTTTCGATGCCGTCAATCCGCACGGAGAGGCTATCGGGAGTCTCGTCAGGTACGATCTTTAGATACTCGGGACGGATGCCGAGGCTCAAGCCTTGTCCGTTACGGAGTTTGAGCTGGTCGGCTAAGGCTTGCTCGCAGGTGAGCTGACGATCGCCAATCAGCCACTGGCGATCGTGATAAGTGGCGGGAAAAACATTCCTCGGCGGCGTGCCGATAAAGGTGGCTACCATCCGATCGATCGGCTGGTGATAGATTTCGTAGGGCGTGCCAATTTGTTTGATGTAGCCGCGATCGAGGACGACGATTCGATCGGCCAGTGTCATGGCTTCGACGCAGTCGTGGGTGACGTAGATCGTCGTAATCCCGACTTGTTGGTGGAGTTGCTTGAGTTCGCTGCGGGTATTATCGCGCAGAGCGGCATCGAGGTTGGAAAGTGGTTCGTCTAATAAAAAAACTTGGGGAGAGCGAGCGATCGCCCGACCGAGCGCGACGCGTTGCTGTTGGCCGCCAGAGAGTTGTTTGGGCTTGCGATCGAGTAGTGTATCGATTTTCAGTGACTTGGCGACATCGCCGACGCGCAGCTCGATTGTCGCTTTATCCACACCGCGCATTTGCATCCCAAAGGCCAAGTTTTCGGCTACGGTCATGTGTGGGTACAGGGCATAATTTTGGAAGACCATCGCTACATCCCGCTGTCTGGCGGGGACACGATCGACTAAGCGATCGCCGATATAGACATGACCGCTAGTGGCTGTCTCCAATCCAGCAATAATCCGCAGTAAGGTAGATTTACCACATCCTGACGGCCCCACCAGTACCCAAAATTCACCATCGGGAATCTCGAAGGAGATATCGTCGATGCCTATAAATCTCTGTTCTGGCTGGGTGGATGTGCCAGTAAATTTACGGCTGATGCGATCGAGTTTAACGCTAGACATACATTGCAGTGGAGCTTTGCCGATACTAGTCTTATTTTACTGCTGTTGTCGATCGGAGCGGTCGAAGGCGCAGATCCGATCGGGCGAACTCCTAAATTTTAGCGATCTGGGAGGAGATCGGTGACTGGGGAGCTTACTTCTCGATCGATTAATTCGAGCTATTGCTTCTTACAACACTTTCCTGAATTGTGAAGTACAAATTCCCCCGCTCCCCGCTCCCCCCTTTTCAAACCAATAACATACTGCATATTACTGGAGAGTGCTGTATTGCTTCTATATTTAGGAAGATTTAGCCATCTTCACTCCAGCAATACATCGAGCGTCAGAGAAAATCCAAAGTAGTATCAAAGATTGCGAGCGAATATCTCTGGTGATGGTTGTAGCGATTGTAAGGATTGGTTTAAGATTGCTATATCAAAGCTCAGCAATAGTAAATGAGGTGTTATCTCACAAAGATCTTGCGCCTCTACATAATAGATTCCCTCGATCTTGGAGCATAAATGCCTCACTCACATAATTTTCTGTAGCTCTGGTTGAGAGCGAGCGCGAACTAGATCCTTAGTCACAACCCCAGCAGCAACTTTATGAGAGCGAGTGCAGCTTAGACAGCAGCATCTATATTTATATCGAGAATCGCATCGTGAGTGCAGAACCAACCGTCGGACAACTAGAAAGGAAACTATCTCAACAGATCCAAGCCCTCTACAAAGAAAAACTCGGACATCGACCCAGCCAAATCCTGTGCAAATTATTCGACCAAAAAGTCGTAATTGTAATCGAAGATTCGATTACTCCTGCCGAACAATTATTGGTGGCAAATGGCGACGAGCGATTGGTCGAACAAGTGCGATCTAATTTAGATGAAGCGATCTCACCCTATATCCGCGAAACGATCGAACAAATTTTGGAGGTGAAAGTAGAAGATTTCCTCAGTGATGCCACCATCGAAACGGGCAGAACGGCAATTGTCGCTGTTTTGGGAGATACTCCAGTCGCGAGAAATATCGAGGCAGTACCCAAGGGTAAAAAGGTACCTAAAGCTCCAGCGGTGCCGTAGTCCAGGTGAAGCTAAATTTAGAGCCGACTCTAAGAGTAGAATCAACCCACAACTTGCCGCCTTGAAGTTCGATTTTCTTTTTGGCGATGGCTAACCCCATCCCCGGACTGGGATCGTCTTTTTGGGGCGTCAAGCTGTGGAACACTTCAAAGATGCGCTCTCGATCCTGAGGTGCGATTCCCGGCCCATCGTCACTAATCTCGAACAGGTAGCAATTTTGCTGCTGGTGGGCGACAATTTGCACGCGGCCATCGGCGCGGTCGTGATGCTCGATCGCATTTTCGAGTAGATCGGTAAATACCTGTTGGAGTGCAACGCGATCGGTGCGGAAGGTGGGCATGGGGGCGGCAATCTCGATCGAAAATCCCGCCGTTAGATCGAATGAACCGATAATTTTGGTGAGGAGTTGGCCGACATTGACTCGCGATCTAGTTATCGGCTGCTGACCCGCCTGCGTATAATCCAATAACCGATCGATCGATAAATTCATCCGGCGGACGCGGGATTGAAGCAGGTCGAACTGTTTGCGGGTGTCTGGGGTTAAGTGAGACTCTAAGTCTTCTACTAACCAAGTGGCTAAATTAGCAATTCCTTTGAGGGGCGCGCGCAGTTCCTGGGAGACTAGGGTCTCAAAGGCAATTAGTTCTCGCTCTCGTTGTGCCAGCAGTTCGTTGGTAGCTGCTAGTTTTGCCCCCAGAGAGAGTGGATCTAGAATGGTTGCTGGCAGCGGTGCGGCGACGAATCGATCGACAAGCGGTGGCTGAGGTGGGAACGATCCTGCTGGTGCGAGTCTACTGCCCGATCTCATCGCCGAACTACTTTCGCAACTGGCTAGATCCGGCCAGATCGCAATCGGTGGTAGGAATAGATCCCGAGCTTCGATTTGGAGAGCGGCGATGAAATCTAGCCCTCGATCTTTGTCGCGATCGAATTTCAGCAAAACTAGATCTGGCGATCTCGCTTGGCAGAGCTGGACAGCATCAGCCACGCCATTGACCGCTCTCATTGGCTCTGTGGAACTGTCGCGATCGAGCAGATAAGCATTATAGACGCCACGGTCTAATGAGGAATCATCTATTATCAAAATAGTCAATTCCTGAAAATTGGTATTCACGGTGTTATTTTATCTGTAACTGTGGGTTTCAGAGGAATAGACCGGAAGTTGGTACCAAGTTAAAGCGGTTCCGTAATCTCTTGCTCTGCACTGGACAATCGAGCTACCACAACTCTTCTAGAAAAATTTTAGAAAAGGGGTAGGTCGAGCTTTGTCTGTAATAAATATAATATATTAACTCGTTGCTGCCAAATAGAGGATCGTATCTGGATCTGATTACCAAGTTAAGTAGCTAGGCGAAATTAAATCTAAAATGCCAGCCTTTTGCCCTCACCCCCAGCCCCTCTGTCTTGACGCACACAAACGGGAGGGAACCTCCCGTTCGATGCGCCGCTCCCAAGCTTGGGAGCGGCTCGCGCACGCCTTTGTTCCCCGACGGTTCAGCGACCCAAATCACGCGGAGGTTCCCTCCGCATGTGTTTGGGTCAAGACAGCGAGACAAGACAGAGGGGAGCCAGAGCCGGAGGCGAGGGCGGGGTGAGGGCGGGGTGAGGGCGATTTCGTTATTGTTATTTTAATTATGTCCAGCTACTTACCTACATTCCGGCGATCGAACGATTCAATTACCTTGACGAACATGTCAGCAAATTGAGTGCTGACGATCGAAATTAATCGAGCACCGAACGTTTATACGTTCGGTGCTCGATCGTTGGCTCCCAGCGAATCGCTCCCGTTATTTACCGATAAATTGGGTCAAACTCGCGAGTAACTCCTGTTCTTTGAACGGCTTGGAGAAGTAGCCGCTCGCGCCGAGATTCATGGCGATCTTGCGGTGCTTGTCGCCACTGCGGGACGTGAGCATCAAGACCGGGATGTGCTTGAATGGTGCCAGACCTTTGACGGTCGAGAGGAAGCCATAGCCATCCATCCGAGGCATTTCGACGTCGCAAACCACAGCTTGCACTTGGATGCCCGATTGGAGTTTTTCGATCGCTTCTTGACCATCTTTGGCTTGCTCGACCAGATAGCCAGCTTTTTCGAGGGTAAGGGCGACAAAGCGGCGGACGTTGATCGAGTCGTCCACAATCAGAATCCGATTGCGTTGCACGGCTGCGACTGGTGGAGCTGCCACTTTGACATCTTGCTGGCGGAAATCGAGCGTGCTACCGATCGCATTTACCGTTGCCAGATCGCCATCGATCCAGCGGATTAATTCGATCGCATCTACAAGCGGCACGATCCGGCCATCGCCGAGGATCGTACAACCCGTGAACCCTGGCGGCATATTCAGATGACCTTGGGGTTGGCGAATCGTGACCTCTTGCTCGCCCCAGAATTTATCGATTTTGACAGCGACGATATCTTGGCCTTGGTCGAGCATTAAGACGGTGGGACAGTTGATGGTCGGGAGATTGGACGCGGCAATTTGGGGATTGAAATCGGGCATCCGCAGGTAGTTTGCGGGTTCGATCAGCCGAACGGTGAAGTTTTCCCATTGCAGCATTTTTTGTCCTGCCGTACTGACAACGCGATCGTCATCGAGGATCAGGATTTCTTCGACAATGTTACTGGGAATGGCCAGCCACAAGCCGTTAACTTCGACCAACAGGACGCGGACGACCGAGAGGGTCAGCGGCACGGAGATCGTAAAGGTCGTACCTTTACCCAATCGAGTATCGACAGTAACATCGCCGCGTAAGGCGCGGATATTGGTACGCACCACATCCATCCCGACACCGCGACCGGATAGATCGGTAACTTTGTCAGCGGTGCTAAAACCTGGCTCAAAAATCAGATCGATCAGTTCGCTATCTTTAAAATTGGCGATTTCGCGCTCGCCAATCCCCATTTTTCTAACTTTAGTGCGGATTTTATCGAGGTCGATCCCGCCACCATCATCTTTAATGGTGATTACGGTTTGGTTGCCCCGATAGGTCGCACTGATTTCGATCGTCCCAGTATCGGATTTACCATTGGCACGGCGGACGGCACTGGGTTCGATCCCGTGGTCGAAAGCATTGCGGAGCAAGTGCATCAACGGATCGTTGAGGGCTTCGAGAATGCCGCGTTCGATCGGGGTGGTACCGCCTTTGAGCTGCAACTCGATCGGTTTGCCATGTTCGATCGATAGATTGCGCATCGCGCGGGGGAACCGACCGAACAGCTCGGAAATCGGTCGCATCCGCACTTGCGTTAAGCCGGTTTGCATTTGTTTGGCGGTACGATTGAGATCGCGGTTGGTGCGTTCGGTATCGTTGAGCTGGAGATCCAAGTCGGTGGCGAGTTCTTCGATCTGCACGATATTATCCATCACTTCTTGGGAGAGGATGTGCAAGTCGCTATAGCGATCGAATTCCAGGATATCGAGGTCGCTAGTGACGTCGCTAGACAAGCTCGCTTCACCCTGCTGCCAAGTAGTGTCGTCGAGTGCTGGCGGCTGTTGACTAGTCGCATTGAGGTCGTAAGCTGCGCGGAGCTTGAAGTTGGAGGTTTCCAGTTGTTTGACTTTTGCCTGGAGGTTGCCAACTAATTGACGGATACTCTGGAGATTGAGATTCAATCCGTTCCGATCGATCGTTAATTCTCCAAATAAGTCGCCGATTTCTTCTAATTGTTTGGTGGCGACCCGGATTGTCTGTTCGACTTCAACAACTGGCTGCGCAGAGTTCGCTGTGTCCGATCGATTGTGCCGCTCGGCTTCACCGATAACTTCGGGGGCGGCATCGAGCGCGGAGAATAGATCCGCTACTTCTTGCTCCAAGTTGTTGACTGGCGGCTTGGACGGAACTTTGAAGACAGCCGAGGAGATCTCGTCG
>NZ_JANPGM010000322.1:0-4425 GCF_031423935.1 Chamaesiphon sp. VAR_69_metabat_338 | reverse complement strand
GACGCCGTACACCTCGCCAGTGACAAAACTGGATTCCTGCGAGGCTAAGAGCACATAGATCGGTGCTAATTCGGCAGGCTGTCCCGGTCGCTTCAGCGGCAATTTCTCTCCGAGCGGCGGCATCTCCTCCGGAGACATTTCCTGAGCTAATCCTGGTGGTGATTGGGGTTGTTCTGCAAACTCCGGCTGTGGATACTGCTTGAGCGGATCTTGGATCGTATATTGGTTCTTGGTGGTAGCAACACTATTCATAGGTCTACTGTTAGCTAAATTTTGCGCTTCTATCCGGTACTACTGCAAATCGACTTTGGCGTGCTCGGTGGAAGTGTCGGGTTCGCCAGTAGTCGCCGCTTTAACAAAGCCAACGGCTTTGGCAACCCAACCGGCTGGGGCATCCCAGTACTCCGCATTGGTAGATGTTATTTTGAGTAAGGCGATATCGGGTTCGTTGAGTTCTTGAGGAAACCAAGCTTTGAGTTCTGGCTTCCAGAGTTCTTGCATTTTGGTATGGTCTTTGACTACTTCTGCCATGCCACATACAGAGACATAGGATTGCTTGTCGGGTGCCGAAAAGCTCACATTAACTTGATGATTTTGGTTGACTTCGGTCACTTTGTGCGAACTACCGTAAGTGAAAAACCACATGTCGCCATTAGCTTCGACTTCGCTATTGACAGCCATCGGACGGCTTCGCAGACAGCCATCTTCATCCAGGGTGGTCAACATGCAAAAGTTAATATCTTTAATCAGATCGCGGATTTTTTCAATCGATTCGTTCTTGTTAGCGGTTGTGGTTGTCATTGGGTTTTATTCCTGTAGTTGAGTATGTGATTTGGGCTGCGATTTAAATGTTGCGATCGCCATGGGCTATACCACCCAGCAGTTTGGACGATCGACAAACTGCTCGACGATCGATCTAGTAGATTTAGTCGATCGGTTATTAATTAACACCTTTATTAAGAGATCTAGATCTCAATTAATTTCCAAAACTTCGTCACATTTGACGATCGCAAATGATGGATCTAAGTGACATTATAAATATCTGTAATGGTCTAATTACATCTGTCGATCGATGTATAGTCAAATCGATTGCTAACTGCCATCGATCGCCAAACTACTATCGATCGAAAAATACGACATCAAGAGATAGCTAATTTCCTCAACTCCCGATCGAAATTTCTCGATTTTCGATCGAGTATGTAGATTGCCAAGATCGCTTCAAGATTACAGGGCGTTAGCAATCTGCGATCTGCCTCTGACTCGATCGGGATTCAACTTGAAATTCGGCGGCAGGATAATTCGATCGACAATATGGACTACACCATTAGCTGCCTGTAAATCTGACTCGACGATTTGCGCTTCATTTACTTTTACTCGCGCTCTGTCTACATCTACGTTGAGGTAGCTGCCAGCCTCAGTCGCCATTTCACCAGACTGCAATTGGTTGGCATAGATCTGGCCAGAAATCACATGATAAGTCAAAATTTGGCGGAGTAAGCCACGATTATTGGCTTGCAGTAGACGTGCCCGGACATCTAGGGGCAATGCCGCAAAAGCCCGATCGGATGGCGCGAAAATCGTATAGGGGCCACCTTCTTCTAGAGTATCTTCTAAGTCAGCTTTGTCGATCGCCGCCGCTAAAGTTTGGAGTGAGGGATGATCTTCGATTAGCTCGACTAGATGTTCGGCAGTAATTGACGATCCCGATCTAGCTGCTGTTGTCGTTTTACTGTCAGCATAAGTAGGTGTGGTCAGTGGGACTTCAATAGTTGGTTGTCTACTACAGGCGGCGATCGATAGGACTAAAATCCCCAGCGATGTGCAGGTAAGAGGCTGGCGCAAGTGTAAGTTCATCATCGATGTTCGGATGCTGGTGGTGTGAGCCAAAAAGTGTGCCCTACTAGGATTTGGCCGAGTAGGGCTTCAATTAATATAGAGAGTCAACATTACAGACTGAAGTAGGTAGCTTGATGCCAACGATCGGCAAGTAATGAGGATAAATTTTCGACGGTGAGATTGGTTAAGTCCGGCAGGAGCAGATTGGCGTCATAAAAATCTCGATCGCCAACTGCGGCTCCAGGGGTGGCAATTGTAACCAAGCCAGCAGTTTTAGCTGCCAAGAGGCTCACGGGCGTATCCTCAATTGCGATCGCTTCGTCGGCGGTGATGCCAAGCTGTTGTAGGCAATAGATATATGCATCTGGGGCTGGCTTGGGCTGGGCGATCTGTTCGAGGGTGACGATCGTAGCGAAGCGATCGAATGGGAGCAGTTGAGCTAATGCCTCCCTAATCCCATCGACATTTTCTTTACTCGTAGACGTGCAAAATGCCACCTGAATATTTGCGTTTTGGCAGGTATCGAGCAGTTCGACTACGCCAGGGCGAGGACTAATCGGGGTATTGGCAAGCAAGTCCACGAAATGTTTGGTTTTGGATTGGTGCAGTTGGGCGATTGTCTCATCACTTACACCAGCACGGGCGGTGTCGGCATCGCGATAGGCACGAATGCGATTTTGACCGCCATTGGTATCGAGGAGTTCGTGGTAGGTGGCGATATCCCAATTCCAGTCGATTCCAGCTTCGGCAAAGGCGGCATTGAAGGCTTGACGTTGAAGGTCGGAAGTTTCGGCGATCGTGCCGATGGCACCGAAGATTACTGCTTTGAGTTGAGGCATGGGTTTTAGGGGATAGGGAATAGGGGGATAGGGGGTAGAGAAGGGGTTAGAAGTCAGATCGAATTCGGTTTGTAAAACTTACTAACCTTGCCCTCACCCCCCTCTCTAAATCTTACTTACCTGGAACTAGTTCGACTTTCATCCAGCCGGACTGACGGGTGTCGAAGGCTTTGTAGGCATCGATCGCAGCGGTCATGGGAGCGACTTGAGTGAGAATTTTGGCGGGATCGACGGTACCGTTGCGAACCAGATCGACGAGGATCGGGATGTATTTGCGATGGTTGCAGTTGCCCATGTTGATAGTCAGGTTTTTGTTCATCGCCATCCCGATCGGGAAGAATTGATGTTTGGGGGGATAAACACCAATAATCGACAGCGTGCCAGCCTTAGCGACTGCCTGAACGCCCCAATTGAGGGCTTGTGAGGGGGCGTTGCCGGGATGCCAGTTATCGCCTTGCTTGTTGGTTTCGGGGGCAATTTTCTGGACTTCGGTTTGGAACTCGGCGGCTTTAGCTTGTGCTTCCTTGGCGGCAGGGCCGCTGCTGGGGGCGACGGCATCGACACCGACGGCATCGATCGCCCGATCGACACCGATGCCACCCGTGAGGCTTTTGATGACTTCGATCGGGTCTTCTTGGTTGAAGTCGATGATTTCTGCGCCTTGCATTTGGGCCATTTCGAGGCGGGAGGCGATCGTATCGACGGCGAGGACGCGTCCGGCACCCATCAGGAAGGCACTGGCGATCGCAAATTGACCGACGGGGCCGCAACCAAGGACGGCGACGGTATCGCCCGGTTTGATTTCGGCCATTTCTGCTCCGAAATAGGCAGTGGGAAAGATGTCTGAGAGCAAGATGGCGCGATCGTCATCGACGGCTTCGGGGAGTTTAATCAGGTCGGCGTTAGCGTAGGGGATGCGGGCATATTCGGCTTGGAGTCCATTGAATGCGCCAGTCTCTGCGGGGCCACCGTAGAAGGCGGTGCCTGCGTCTGCCCCGTTGGGGTTGGCGTTGTCGCACTGAGATTGGTAGCCAGCGCGGCAGTAAGAGCAGTAGCCGCAGGAGATGGTGGAGGGGATGACGACGCGATCGCCGATTTTCATGTTGCGGACGTTGGGGCCGATTTCTTCGACAATGCCGACGCCTTCGTGGCCGAGGATGGTGCCGGGTTTCATGCCTGCCATGGTGCCGCGAATCATGTGGAGGTCGGTGCCGCAGATGGCACTGGCGGTGAGGCGGACGATGGCGTCGGTGGGTTGGAGGATTTTGGGTTCGGGCATGTCGTCGAGGCGGATGTCGCCGACGCCGTGGAATACTACTGCTTTCATTAGTTTGCTCCTAAATATTCAAGTTTGGGTTTTAGGTTTACATCTAGAATCTTGCTTCTCCCCTGCTTGGTGCGCTTCCATGCCGATGTTGTCTATGCTGGCGAAGGGGCAAACGATCGATACTTGTGGATTGCGTTTTTCTTAGTGAGGACAGAACCCGGATCTGGGGGTTCCGACCCCCAGTCCCCCCGTTGAGGGGACGGGACGCCTCCCCTCAAACTCCCCTACGTATGTTGGTTGTCTGTAGTAGGCGGAGGATATGGGTTTCACTAACTTTGTGGCTGCGGGGTAGGGTTTTGCTGGTAATTAGTTGAATGGGTTGGTTACTGCCCCCTCCCCTGGGCATAGCTTTCTAATCGTTTTGCTCTTTGTTGCGATCTCCCAGTCTCGCCGTCTCCCCGTCTCCTACTCCCAACTCCCAAC
>NZ_JANPGM010000321.1:0-1932 GCF_031423935.1 Chamaesiphon sp. VAR_69_metabat_338 | reverse complement strand
CGATTATCCTACCGCTGTTAAAAACTACATTAAAGCAGCAACTAAAGGTGTCACAAAAGTTGCTTCTAAAATCGGTATTTCAACGATTCAAAGTTATCGCGGTGCCCAGATTTTTGAAGCAGTCGGCTTGAATCAAATCACGATCGATAAATACTTTACCCGCACTGCATCCCGAATTGAAGGTGCCGACGTGGGCGTAATTACCCAAGAAACGATTACTCGCCACACCCACGCCTTCCCCGATCGACCTGCCAAAGGTGCTACCCTCGATGTTGGCGGCGATTATCAGTGGCGCAAAGATGGTGAAGAACACCTATTCAGCCCCGAAAGCATTCACCTATTACAACAGGCGGCGCGGACGGGTAAATATGACATTTATCAAAAATACGCCAAGCTGATTAACGAGCAGGATAAAAAACACTTCACCCTGCGCGGCTTACTCGATTTTAAACCGCAAACAGCCATCCCGATCGAAGAAGTAGAACCGATCGAGAATATCCTCAAACGCTTTAAAACTGGGGCGATGAGCTATGGCTCCATCTCTAGTGAAGCACATGAAGGACTAGCGATCGCGATGAACCGGATCGGCGGTAAATCCAACACTGGCGAAGGCGGCGAAGATCCCGAACGCTACACCTGGACGAACGAGCAAGGCGACTCCAAAAATAGCGGCATCAAACAAGTAGCATCAGGACGATTCGGTGTCACCAGCCTCTACCTCTCCCAAGCCAAAGAAATCCAAATCAAAATGGCACAGGGAGCCAAACCAGGCGAAGGCGGACAACTCCCAGGCAAAAAAGTCTATCCCTGGATCGCCAAAGTGCGCCACTCCACCCCAGGCGTAGGGCTGATTTCACCACCACCGCACCATGATATCTACTCGATCGAAGATCTCGCCGAACTAATCCACGATCTCAAAAATGCCAATCGGGACGCGCGAATCAACGTCAAACTAGTATCCGAAGTCGGAGTCGGCACGATCGCCGCAGGAGTAGCCAAAGCCCACGCCGATGTAGTACTTATCTCCGGCTTCGACGGCGGTACCGGAGCCTCACCCCAAACCTCAATCAAACACGCCGGATTACCCTGGGAACTCGGACTCGCCGAGACCCACCAAACCCTCGTCCTCAATAACCTCCGCAGCCGGATCGTCGTCGAAACTGACGGACAACTCAAAACCGGACGAGACATCGCGATCGCCGCCCTTCTAGGTGCCGAAGAATTCGGCTTCTCCACCGCCCCCCTCGTCACCCTCGGCTGTATTATGATGCGCGTCTGCCATCTCAATACCTGCCCCGCTGGCATCGCCACCCAAAACCCCGAACTCCGCGCCACCTATACCGGAGATCCCGCCCACACCGTCAATTTCATGCGATTTATCGCCCAAGACTTACGGGAAATCATGGCAGCCCTCGGCTTCCGCACCCTCAACGAAATGGTTGGACGCACCGATATCCTGGAATCCAAACAAGCGATCGCCCATTGGAAAGCCAAAAACATCGACCTCTCCAACCTCCTCTACCAGCCCGAAGCAGGCGCAGAAGTCGGACGGTATCAACAGATCGCCCAGGATCACGGACTTGACAAATCGCTCGACATTACTACTTTATTAGACCTGTGCAAAGACTCGATTCTTGATGGCAAACCCACCACAGCCACCCTCCCGATCTGCAACGTCAACCGCGCCGTCGGTACCATCCTCGGTAACGAAATTACCAAAAAACACTGGCACGGACTCCCCGAAGATACCGTCCACCTCCACTTCCAAGGGAGTGCCGGACAAAGCTTCGGTGCATTCATCCCCCAAGGAGTCACCCTCGAACTCGAAGGCGATGCCAACGACTACGTTGGCAAGGGACTGAGCGGCGGACGCATCATCGTCTATCCGCCAGCCGGTTCTACATTTGTGGCTGAGGATAACATCATCGCCGG
>NZ_JANPGM010000320.1:0-3568 GCF_031423935.1 Chamaesiphon sp. VAR_69_metabat_338 | reverse complement strand
AACTCCAGGGTACACAATGCTTTTTTACTTATTGTCAAGAGCTTGGCAAGGTATTTTGGCAAGAGAAAAATTTTCTCAATGGTTATCAGCCCCGCTTTGTCAGCATCCGAAATATCGGACTTAATAAACGCCCTACCCGTGAGAAAGCAATGCCCCTTCACGATCGTCCAGATCGAATGCTGAAAATTAATTCTGCTAAATCTATCCAATTCGATCGGCTCATTGGTAAATAATATTCAGAATCGTCCGCAATCCCCCAGTCTCTCGACTCGCTTGCCTTAATTCTGATGGTATTAACGCTGCTATTCCGTCCGCAATGCTTATTTAAAGGTACTGCCTAGTATTTGAATATTTTTTCTCATCGCCATGCATATTCGATCGAACTTCGCCCAATGAGATTTACAGAGTTCTCATATGAATGAAACCGATGAAAGAAATTATCGAGATGTACTTCTGGCCGTATATCTTTCCCCTTGCCTTTCTGACCGCGATCCCACTTGATGCGATCGTGCTCGATGCCACGCGAGAAAATGTAGTCTTTGTGGCGAACAAAGTGGAGCGTGTTGCTAATGCTGATGGAACAGGAGCCAAATACCTGATTTTCACCAAGACCGAAACATTTGAAAATACAGATCGATGGTCGATCGGGAAGTTTAATTCGTCCGACTTGCATGGTGCGATCGCCGTCAACAAAACTTATACGGCTACAGTTGTCGGTGGGAGAGTGCCGGAATTGTCTTGGTATCGCAATATTATTAATATTAAAGAAAAATGAAAGTTTGAGTACTCATCATCGATATCCTCAAAACATTAAAACTGACACTAATTCTTAGGTTCGATCGTAATTGTATCAATTCTACTCTAGATATTGAGAACGGCACGATCGATCGAGTATATACTTATGGAACCAGATGGTTAATGGAGAAGCCGCAATTACTTAGGTAAATCATGGCATTCATCCCGATCGATTTGTCGTCAAAACTTGAGTTGAAATTATCGATTAGATCTCTTTAATAAGTTGTTGCTCAATTGCATCACAAGCAACTTTTACACCATTTTCCGCGCGAATAATCTGGCCGATTTCGGCTGCTTTAGTAGCATATTGGGAATTATCTAGCAATTCTCGTAATTCCTTGGCTAATCGAGAGGCTGTATATTGCGATCGAGCAATCGTCCGTGATGTCCCCAAGCGTTCGACGCGTGCGGCATTATCCGGTTGATCGTTACCATAGGGCACAACTAAAGTCGGACAACCCGCCCGCAAAGCTTGCGCCGTCGTCCCAATTCCACCTTGATGGACGATCGCCCTAGCATGGGGAAAAATCTGCGAATATGGCACATAATCGATCGCGATAATATCTTGAGATAGATTTGCTGGCGGCGGATTCTCGCCAATCAATAACACAGCGCGAAGATTCAATTGTTTAATTGCTGCGATACTTTCCCGATAAAAAGTACCAGGATTATTTACGGCAGCAGAACCTAAAGTAAAGACGATTGGTGATTCGCCTATTTTTAAAAACTGCTGAAGCTGTGGAGATAATTCCGCAGGGTTTCGATCGCCATCAAAGAAGGTAAAACCAGTCGCGATCGTATTGCTCGGCCAATCGGATTGCGGCTGCGCCAAGGCAGTTGAAAACAGTGCCAAGGCCAGATAAGGAGAACATTTGTTATCGATGATGACATTACCAGCTAATCTGGGTAATCCCAGTTGTTTTCTAAGTTGATGAATCGGCTCTCCCCAAGATTTCGTAACTGCAAGTAATAACTGTTTGACCGCGCGATTGAATGTGCGTCCTAATTTTGGCAATCGATCGGCGAGTGGAAATAAAGGGATGACCGAGGGATCGACTGCCGAGAAAAAAGCTGCTGGCTGAAGTACCGAAGTTATCCACTGAATTTCCAATTTCTCTGCAACTAAACGGGTGGCATAAACGATCTCGCCACTGACGATACAATCTGCACCTTGAGCACTAGCCATCAGATCGGTATATGTATCGCGCAAATTCGGTAATAACCATTCCTTGATGATGTATTCCCCACCTGTCTTCAGATCCAACATCTGTGCCATGATTTCCGGCTCATCGGCAGTTGGCAGATCGGGGCGCAGCGAACGAAACTCTAGTCCCAAATTTTCGATTTTAGTTTGATACGATCGATGAGTAGCAAATACGATCTTATGCCCGCGTTGCTGGAGTTCTAGAGCGATCGCAATTTGCGGATGCAGATCGCCGAGAGAACCAATTGTCGTTACAACTATTCGACTCACTGTTTGCCTCCGAATTTACAGATCGATCGAGATTTTAGATGGTGCGTTACCCTGCGGGATAACGACGCGCGCTTTGGAGGTTTCCTCCAAGTTAAGCGGCTCGCGTTCCGTCTTCTCTTCGAGACGCTACGCGAACGACACGCCTCGCTTCGTATCTCCTACAGCGAGACAAAACAGCGCGTCAAGACAACACACCCTACTTTGAATTTAGAGTAATCGATCGAGTGCTCGATCCTCTTTAATCTTATTAACGATCTGTTTGATTTCCTGAGTCCGATGTTTAGATACAATCAGCGTCACATCACCATCGCGAACGACCACAACATCTTCAAGTCCGATCGTCACTACCACTTCATCGGGATTGCTAGCATACATCACCGATCCAGTTGTATCGATACAGACATGATTGGCTAATTCGACATTCACATTATCGCCTTTTAATAACCGCTCGATCGCGTTCCAATCGCCCAAGTCATCCCAACCAAAATCAGCCGGAATTACATGGGTTAATTTAGTTTTTTCCATCAAAGCATAGTCAATACTAATCTTCGGTAAAGTGGGATAAATATCGACACCTTTTTCAATCAATAGCTGCATCAGTTCCGGTGCATGTAACTTTAATTCGTCGATCGCAATTTTGGCCGTGAAAATAAAGATGCCACTATTCCAGGTATAGTCGCCACTAGCAATGAAACTTTCTGCGGTGGCTGAATCCGGTTTCTCGGTAAATCGATCGACTCGATAGGTTTCTAAATCGTTGTACCTGCCGCTGGCAATCCCCTGCTGAATATAACCGTAACCAGTCGAAGGAAAAGTCGGTGTAATTCCCAGCGTGACGATCGCACCCGTATGCTCGGCCAATTCTACCGCTGCGGCGATCGTCTTCGCAAAAGCCGCCGCATCGCCAATCCAGGCATCCGCAGGGAAAAAGCCGATTGTCACTTCTTCACCATAGCGTTTGGCAATTTCTAGACTCGCCCACGCCACCGCCGCCGCTGTATCTCGACCTTCTGGTTCAGCCAGTAAATTCGCTACTGGCAGGCTGGGTAATTGCTCCTGGACACCTGTTTCGAGCAGTTTGGAGGTAATCACCCAAATATCTTCCCAACCACCGACGATCGGCACTAATCGGTTAGCAGTAGCTTGAATCAGACTTTCGCCACTACCATCGAGACAGAGAAATTGCTTGGGGCGTTGTTTGCGGCTGAGTGGCCAAAACCGTTCGCCTTTACCGCCCGCAAGAATTACAGGGACAAATTTTGGTTGCATGGAATCGATCCAGAAATTACTAAGTTTTAC
>NZ_JANPGM010000319.1:0-4158 GCF_031423935.1 Chamaesiphon sp. VAR_69_metabat_338 | reverse complement strand
GGTAAGGTCGTTCCAGGCTGGGGCACTACCCCAGTCATGGGCGTATTTATGCTCTCGGCGCGGATTTAGTCACGCTCCCTGGCGGACACTTGATCGCCTTAGATATGCAACCGTTATTTCGGGACGATCTCGGCTATCAAGCCAAGTATGCCGAGCCAATTATGCCGATTTTTGAGAAATATCAGCAGCATCTCCCTTGGGGTGGCGATTTTCCAGCCGAAGCTAGTGCTTTTTTCTCACCTGCTTTTTTGTGGACGCGTCCAAAAGAAACCGAAGCAGTCGAAACCCAGGTGTTTGGTGCATTTAAAGAGTATCTGCAGGCATATTTAGATTTTGTCGATCGCGCCGAACCTGTCACGGAGCCACAAGCTCTAGCCGAGATCGAACAGTCGCAGTTGCGCTACCTGCGCTATCGCGCCGCGAAAGATCCCGCACGCGGGATGTTCGATCGCTTTTACGGCTCGGAGTGGACAGAAGAATACATCCACGGCTTTTTGTTCGATCTCGAACGCCAGCTCGAAACCACAGCGTCCGTGTAAAAACACTAGTTTGCAGGGTTGCATCGATTGGGGTTTCAATTATGTCTGAAATGTTCAAAAAGGGAGAGGGGCACTCGATCGAGTGCCCCTCTCCCTTTTTGACTTCGGTCTAGTAGCTAGCAACTTGAGCGGCATAATCGAACAGCATCGTCGTCATATAGCGATCGGCCCATTCGACACCAAATGATTTTTCCAAGACGCGCCGTGTTTTGTCATTTTGTTGCTGGCGATCGCAATAATACTGCTGTCCGGCTTGGAAATTGGCGATTTCGGGTGCAGTAGTCGTCGGCTGAGTTTGGCTGGCAATTTGGCAATGAATTGTCAGCATCGAGATAACGTAGTCTAGAAAAGTGGCTTCTTCGGCGGCATCAGTAGGCCGGATAAATAAACAATAATCCGAGAAAATATCCCCCCACTCTGGCAACTCCCGTACTTGCGAAAAACTAGTGGTTGGTAGTCCAAATAAGGGGAGTTGATAGCTAGCTGGTAAAGAGCGATCGCGATTTACTGGCGACAGATCGACAATTGCCGCACTAACCGAGCCGCGACCGCAAACGATATCCGCCCCAAAAATCGGCAGATCGCGATCGGGATGAGGAAACATCACACAGTGAAGGATATCCAAGTTTTTGCCAACTTGCGCCAGTTCGAGATGCAGCTTGCGGAACTGGGGAGTTTGATGGCATTTATTTTCAATTACCAAGCGTTCGCCCTCTAAACTGCCTTCGACATAGCCCAAATCGTGGGGAATTTGATAGGGAGACAGGTCGAGATATTCTTGCCACGTCCGTTCGATCCGATCGGCTAATTGCCCGATCAGAGGATGTTGTTTGGTTCGCAGCGACATAGACATAGTTTTTAATATATTTTGTAAAGCTTTAAATATCGAGAGCGATTGTTAGATCGTGGCAGATTTGGCGATTAGTTTGCTACTCTAATCTAGATGATGGCATGCCGATCGCCTCGATCGACCGTTACAATTAGTGCCGCAGCTAGACAACTCATGGTTAGAGGCTCGAATCGATCTCCAATTTGCAAAACTAATTTCAGCTTGCCTCTAGACGCCGAGTTTTGCGATTGCTCTATCTATTACTTTAGCAGAGCTACCGGATCGAATTATTCCCACCAGCCGGAAAGATGGATAGAATTACAACGCTAGTCCGCTGGGCGATTCCTGCCAATCGATCGAGTGAGAATTCATCTCGATTTCTGGTTATTAATATTCGATCGTTTCGCCACGGGTCGATCGTTAATCGCTCTATTTCGATCGCAATTTAGCCCAACCAGTACCATGATGACCGTAATTGCAGATTTGGGGATTGAGGATTTCGGTGAGAATTTCTAGAGATTCAACGAGTCTGGGGCCGGGACGATTGAAATAGGCATTACCATCAGTAATGTAGACTCGATCTAGGTTGACAGCTTGCAGCTTTTGCCACTGCGGATGTTGAGTTAGAGCTTGTGCTTCGATGCGGGTGCGATCGAGATCGAAACCACACGGCATGAAAATAATCGTATCGGGATCGGCAGCTACCAAATCATGCCAACTAATGCGCGGTGAATGTTGTCCTGTAACGCCACCAATCGGTTTACCACCAGCCAGCTCGACTAATTCGGGAATCCAATTTCCCGCCAACATCAGCGGTTCTGTCCACTCAATACAAGCAACTCTGGGTGGATGAGATTGAAGATTTTGACACTGAGTTTGACAGACTTTAACTCGTTCCTGAAGATCCGATACGATCGATTGCCAATCGACATGTAAAGTTTCCCCAACGCGTTGAATATCTGCCCATACATCCGCGATCGTGTCGGGTTGGAGTGAGATAATTTGCGGGTGACTATTAGTTAATTTCGCAACAGCTTTTTCTACCTCTGGAAAACTTACCGCACAAACATCGCACTGGTCTTGAGTGATAATGTGAGTGGGTTGCAATCTTGCCAGCGCGTCGAGATCGATCTCGTAAATACTCATCGCCGCAGCGAGTAATTTATCGACTTCCTGATGAATCTTCCCACTCGATTTGGTAGTGGATAAGCGCGCCGACGTACAGATTTGCCGATCTTTAATCTCTGGTGGATAGTCACATTCATGGGAAATTCCGACCAATCGATCGACTAATCCCAAACAAGCGATAATTTCGGTGGCACTTGGCAAGAGTGAAACTAGCCGGAGGGGTGATAATTGGGTCATAAATTTGGGACAATAGGATCGTGCAGTGCCCATAAAATCGACAGCGATCGACATTAGACCTCTACTATGACTCATTCTACCGATATTCCCACCCTCGCGCGTTGGATGGCAGGGGATTTTAGCAATCAAGCCCAAGCCTATGAAAATCCGCCATTTTTTGCCCACATTCGGGTGTGTATGCGTCCGCTCCCCTATGAGTTGTTTGGTGGTGTGAGTTTGTTTCTCGAACAGGCTTACGACTTTATGCTCCAGAATCCCTATCGATTGCGAGTGCTGAACTTTGTCATCGTCAACGAGCGGATCGAAATCGAGCATTATACGATCGATCCAGAAGCCGAATTTTATGGTGCCGCTCGCAAGCCAGAACTGTTTGCCCAACTCACCCGCGATAAGATCGTTAAAATGCCAGGTTGTACGATGATTACCGAATGGACTGGCAGTACATTCAAGGGCTATGTGGAGCCTGGAAAGGGCTGCAAGGTCACTCGCAACGGCAAAGATACATATTTAGACAACAGCTTTGAAATTAGCCCTGGGCACCTAATTAGCCTCGATCGCGGTCGCGACATCGCCACCGACGAACATGTCTGGGGATCGATCGCTGGAGCGTTTGAATTTACTCAAAAAGAAAGCTTTGCAGATGAGGTGCGAATCGATATTAATTAAAGAATTTTATCCATGTAGAAAAATCTCGTTATTTAACTAAGTCCGTACCAAGTAGATCTCCCGTTACCATAGCGAACCAATAGTCGATTACCTCCGGTACGCTACGCGAACGATAGTCAGTTGTTTGAGCCGAGCCTTAATCGTGCTGCGACTTTCGCCTGTGGCTTGCTCGATCTGTGGTTGCTGAAGAGTTAGAAAGACTGCTTTGTCCAATTAATGAGCCAATTATGTCCAATTATGTCCAATTACGACCGATTATGTCCAATTAGCTAAATTCTAGATGCTTGACATAGGCGATGTTGGTATAGCGATGCTCAAAGCCGATCGATTCGTACAGTTGTCTGGCTCCATAAGCATTTTCCGAATCTACGCCAATTTTGGCAATCTCGATGTTGAGAGTTTTGAGCCGAGCCAAGGCATGACATAACATCGCTCTAGCCAATCCGCACCGTTGAAAGTCAGGACTGGTAAATAATAATGCTATCCAACCTTCTTGTCTGCCAACAAAAGTATTGTGTTCTCGATCGATGGCACAATAACAAATCGCGGCGAACTTACCATCGGCATCGACGGCAACTAAATCTAGTTCGGGTAAATAGTCAGGAGCTTGTAAGCGATGTTTGTAGCTTTCGACAGTTAGCGGCTGGTAGAGCCAAGCACCACAAAAAGCCTGGTTGTGGAGATCCACCCATGCTTGCGCTTCCCGTTCGCCATCGACAGCTCGAATGCTAAAACCTTCAGGCAATTGTGAGGTAGGGA
>NZ_JANPGM010000318.1:0-2723 GCF_031423935.1 Chamaesiphon sp. VAR_69_metabat_338 | reverse complement strand
GAAACGTGATCCATCAAAAAGCGACCGAGTAATCCGGATTTATCTACCCAGCCGTGGGGCTGATACTTGTCGGTAGAGTGGAGGAGAATTCGCACCGACTCAATTGTCGAAGCGCACAAGACCACTGTACGCGCAAATACTTGCTGCTTTTGCTTTGTCAGGCGATCGATATATTCGACACCTGTAGCTTGGCGGGTGTCAGGATCGAAAATGACGTGACTGACGACCGCATCCGCTTGGAGCGTGACATTACCAGTCTCGATCGCCGCTTGGAGCGAGGAACCCTGACTCGAAGATGGCGGCCACGGCTGCTCTGCGGTGGATTTATGTAGTGCGAAACCCCGCGAAGCAATCAACTTGCGATCGGGCCAGCGGGTTTCAACTACTTGCTTGAGCTGTAATTCGCCTGGAGTGAGGGGAATCGTGGGTTGATAGTCCCCATCGGGCAATTGTGCCAACCCATCTCGATCGCCCCGCACCTGAAAAAATCGCTCTAACTTACTATAATACGGCTCTAAATCGGCATAAGCGATCGGCCAATCCCGTTCGTGACCGTCCCGACTGGCTGCTTTAAATTCATAATCCGACAACCGCAGGGTAATCCCGCCCCAGGTCAGACTTTTACCGCCCACTTGCCGACCGCGAATCCACGAAAATGGTCGATCGGGTGGGGTCGTATAGGGGTTATCCTTCTCATCGATAAACAGATCTGGGTTGGCTTTCCAGTAACCAGGGTGCATCGACTGATATGACTGCCGTTGCGATGCCAAGTTATAAACCCGCTTCGCCATATCCTTCACCGGATGCCCCAGATCGGCCTCAGGATCGATCGTCCGCCCTGCCTCCAGCACCAGTACCTTCAATCCCCGTTCGCCCAGTTCTTTCGCGGCTACGCCGCCATTAGCACCCGATCCGACGACGATCGCATCGTAAATCTCAGCAGTAAAGTCATTACTCATGCGTCCATCCACCTCGGTTTGCTGAGGTTGCCCCGCGATCGGTCTGTGTCATTAGCGATAGTTTGATGTGGTCAGGTAAAGCTAAGACCATTATAGGGGTCTGGATCTCCACTAGCGATCGTCTTTGACTATGACTTCTAGCATCTTCAATTGGAAGATAGCCGATCGAGATCGAGTCGATCGCTATTAACGTATTCCTTCGCCGTCATATCTTCCAAGGTCACTACCGAACCATCGACCGAACTAAATCTTCCCGATGCAGGGAGAAATTTCAGCCAGCTATCTAGCAATTCATACCATTCTTTATTTTGAAAGCGATCGTCTTCTTCTGCACGGATAAACCAGAATATTAGCTCTACCGCATCTGCATCCCAGGCTGGTGTGGCACTTACTCTGATTTCCCGTAAGGCGCGCAGAGCCTCACCTTCATCGGTAGTTTTCTCGTGTTTGTCCTGCATCCGCTTTTGCAGCTTTTGGGCAAACTTATTAAAGTCATCGGGAAAGGCAAATCGACTGCGTTTGCGTGCTAATGCCTCTGCTAGCGATCGAATATCTGCATCACTTTGGCATCCTGGTATTCTCTCCCATCTCGCTACAACGGCCTTTTCTACAGTCATCACTCGATTGGGCAAAGCCCACGCTTCGCGAACGAGATCTGCGACCAGAAAGCGATCTGCAACTCCCGCAATGTAAGCGTAGCTAGGTCGTTTCAGTCTTTTAATCTCTGCCAACAGTTCGGCATCGACTTTTACCAATGGTGAGATTTCGAGGAAGGGACGATCTAGACAAGAACGGACAAGATCGCATGTCTGAGTCACTACGACAAAGCCACTGACGGCTGATTCTGCTAAATCCGCGTCAGCGTCGGCTGCTGCAACGTCCTGGGAAGATGGTTTTAAGGGACGTTGAGGATCGAAGCGAGTAACGAACCAACAATCGCCTCCGATCGTACAATCGCCCTGAGACCATTTGCTCAAAGCCGAATCTATTTCTGGAATCCAACCGTCAGGTTCGTTACTCACCAATATTTATTTCGACTCCTCGCACTTTTAGCCGCTCTCGATTTACCCACCTCCTGATGGATTGAATCTTGGAGGGCATCTACCAGATCTGCTGGATTGGGAGGCATTCGAGCCATTTCTGCTGCTGGAGATAATTGCCCTAATGTGGGTTGTTTCGGGGCATTACCAGCACCGAGCAGATGTTTGACTCGATCGAATTCACCTGCTGCAAGTAATTCTAAGTAGGATTTTCCGTCATCAGCAATGCCCATTAATAAACTGCGATTGTTACTGGCACTACCACGAGAGATATACTCAACCGCGTCCAACGTTCGATTTAACTTTTCCTGATTAGCTGAAGACAGCGGCTCCCCACTCGCCCAGAAATGAACGCTCCGGCGTGAAACACCGAACAAAGTAGCAAGTTGCTCCCAAGTTAAACCACTCAACTTTCTGAGTTCGTTAACGTTTTGCTGCGTGGATTTTACCGGAAGCTCGACTACTGTGGTAATAATGTTTGCTAGAACGTTGTGTGGGATAGCCATGTGGAGTTTTACCCCACTTGTTGTCATGCTTAGGACAGCCACGAGATCGCGATCGTAGACGGGATTAATTACTGTTGTGCTGCGATCGCTCGTAAATATTGCCGAACCGATCGAATAACCAATAGTTGTTGGTAATCTTTCCTCTACAGTGGACATTCCTTGGGCTTGGGAAGACAAGCTGCGATTAGTTGTTTTTTCTAAAAGAGTACTCATAATTC
>NZ_JANPGM010000317.1:0-6135 GCF_031423935.1 Chamaesiphon sp. VAR_69_metabat_338 | reverse complement strand
ATGCTCAGGATGAAACCTGGCATGACTTCGCTACAATCGATTTCAGTGGGGGATTCTAGTAGTTGTGGCTCATGCCCTGAAGCTTGCGCGTCGTCTAACGACGATCGATAAATTTCCACCTGCTTCTGCTGTGGATCTATTAGTAAACCCAAACGCACCCCCTGAGCGCGGTATTCCTCCATTTTTTCTCGAAGTGGCGGCAGCCGATCCGTTGCAGATCTTAGCTCGATGACAAAATCGGGTGCCAGGGGTGGAAATTTCTTGCGTTGCTCTGGGGTTAAGGCTTCCCATCTGGATAACTCCACCCACGCGGCATCTGGCGATCGTTGGGCACCATTGGGCAATACAAAGACAGTTGAGGAGCTAAAGATTTTACCTAACCCAGTTTGACGGTTCCAAACAAATAACTCGCCACCTAGCTCTGACTCAAAATTTCCACTCTCTCCGCCAACTGGGGGCATAATAACTAATTCTCCGTTGGCTGTTAGTTCAAACGATCGATCTGGATTGTCTTGGCACAGCTTCTCAAACTCCTCATGTGTGACACGAAGGGTAATACTGTGGACATCCAGCAGCAAAGGCTGAGTCTCGTTGTCTTCTGGACTGCTTTCGATCGAGGAATTAGTTGCAGCGGCGATTGTCATAAAACCTCCAAACGTTCGCATCAGCTGGGTTATGTGACTTTTATTCTATCATTTCCAAGATTCTGACGATCGAGCGACAAATCGATCGTCAACTAAATTAGACAACCTAAGTTGCTACCTATAGAACGCCTACGGTTGTGTCTTGTCTGGCTGTCTTGACCCAAAGCCATGCGGGAACCTCCCGTTCGATGCGCCGCTGCTTGGTGCGCTAAACCTGGAGGAAACCTCCGTGACGAGCGCATCCGCAAACCGTCGGGACACCGACACCCGACGTTGGCGTAGCCTCTCCGTTAGGAGTTACGCGAGCCGCAAATCGTGGCTAATGTTGCAAAGTCCGCCTGTCTTGAAAAGGTGCTTCACTTGGGCAAAGCCCAAGACCGCACTTTTCGCTTCGCGGACTAGTTTATTAGTACAGCTTCGGCGGACTTTGCATTCTGATGAGCGGTTTATAACCGCTTGGGTTTCAGGCAGCTGACTGTTACAATTTTGCGTTTCCCCTTAGATGATATCCTGAGACAATTTTGGGCATAATAACAATGTTATTGAAATTAGCAGAAATCCTTTGGACAATCTGCAATTTATCTGTGCTTTCGCTAACGATCGATATCCATGAAGCATAGTCTTAGAAATTGGTCGATTATTGCCTCGATCCAACTCGGTATAATTGTCGGTGGCTTTAGTCTTCCCAATCATATTATTAATGGTGCTACATGGTATGCACCGATATTGGACTTCGGAAGAATTGCTTTATTGTTTGGTATTCCAGTTGGTGATGGGTTTTTATTGCTAAAAGTGCTAGCAATTGGGAAACGCAAAAAAACATATTTGAAGCAATTTATAGATGCCAGCAATTACATCGAATACGAATCGATCCATCCAATCTATTTTACAAGTCTTACATCAAAACAAATGGATTCAATCGAGCTTGCTTTTAAAAACAGTCGCAACGACTCAATTTTTGATGCAAGCTTTCCATTTGAATCGCTTCAAAAGTATTTGCAAGGAACGAATAAAAATGTTTAATCTTAAAAAGTTTGGTTTTTCAACTTTAGTTGCAGCAGTTGCGACAAGTTCGGCTTCTTGTTCGTCCGGTGCAATTTTTGGAGTTACAAGCTGGGAAACACTCAGTGCGGGTCAGGTTGCCGCAGTCTATCATGCTTCCGGCGGGGAAAAAGACAAGGTGGATATTTATTCTGGTAAATTTAACTATGGCCCATTTGATAAAGTTTTGATTTATTCAACTGGTCAACAATTAGTAGACTATTCTTCCAGGACAGATCAGGGTAAAGCGATCGATCAATCAATTCACTTTGCAGCCCAAAATATCAAAGGCACAATTAATGTTCAGGTGATTATTGCATTTGAACCAACTCAAGAATCTATCGGTACAGTTGCCCAAGTCTTGAGAGTAGATGAAGAGCATTTTAAAAATCAAAACTTATATGCTTCGACTCAAAATGCAATTATCCAAGTCGGCGCCGGTTTAGATCCGGCAACTTTTAACTCTAACCTTCCTGATGTTGCGGAAAAAGTCAAGGCAGCTCTCCAAAAAGAATACGGCAAAATGGTTCGCATCCAAGAGGTGAGAATCACTGGCATTGCCGACTTTGGCAAATCTTTTAACGACCAATTAGCACAGCAATCTGCCCTGAAAGCAGCAACTGCAAACGAAGCATCCAAGCTGAAGCTAATCCAAGCAAAAAAAGCCACACTTGAAGCAGAAGCAATCAACATTAAAGCGATCGATCCTGTAGTTCGTGACTATCAGCTCAAAGTCAAACGCTTAGAGATCGAAGCAACTCTTGCTGAAAAAGGAATTAGTCCCTACGCGACAGGTGTAACCCTCTCTCCATCGTCAAATAAGTAAACTCAGATAAAATAACAATAATAGTTTTCGGACTCATCAACACTAAACGTTTCACTGTATTTCTCCAGCGACTGGAGCATTAGCTGGAACTACTATCTTCTAATCTGCACGATTCCCCCAAATCCAGTTGCCTGAAGCCACATATTTACAATTGAATGTGACTGTAAACGATCGAGTTTTTTCCAATCTATCTTTAGATTAGTACTCCCTTCCCGCCAGAAGAATATAGATAATGCTTGAACCCTATTACTGTCTAACGATTGTTTTTTAACCGCAGAGGCACAGAGGGCGCAGAGGGCATAAAGAAAAAGTTAATCTATAGTCTTGGAGCGGGAAGGGAGTAGAATATATTTGCTGCTGAAAGTGGTAATATGTTTATAACTTAAAAAATTTTATTCATGCTCAGTACGAAACCTGGCATGACTTCATTACAATCGATCGAAATCGGAGATTCTAATAACTCTGGCTCTTGTTTGAGTCTGTAAATCTCCACCTGTCGATCTTTCGGATTGATGAGCAAGCCCAGTCGCACTCCTAGTCGCTGATACTCCTTCATCTTCTTCTGCAACTGATTCAAGTTGTCTTTCGTAGACCGAAGTTCTATGACAAAATCGGGAACGACCGGGCAAAGTTGATCTAGCGAAACTCCCTCCAGCCGTGACTTTTCGATCCAAGAAACATCTGGTGAAGGTTTACCACCACCAATCGCTGTGAAATCATAACCACTTGAAGAATCGAATGCTTCACCTAATTCAGTTTGTTCGTTCCAAATGTAAACTTGACTCCCTAAGTTTAGATTCCGCTTGCCACTAATCGAGAATGTTGGAGCCATAACAATCAATTCGGAATTCGGGGTTAATTCGAGGCGTAAGTCGGGATTGTCGATACACAACCGATCGAATTGCTCTGGGGTAACAGTTAGAGTGGTATTGCTAACATCTAGCAGCAATGGCTGAGTACTGACAGATGGTACGGCGGCAATTGTCATAAAACCTCCAAACTTGTGTGGTAGCTAGGTTTTGTTGCTTGAATTATAACATTCGAGTCGTTCGCAAAGCTTAGGCTCTGCCTAATCACGCTCGATCGACTCCAAAAAAGATAGGAGCGGGGAATTAAGCCAATTCCCCGCTCCTAAACTATTAACTCTAAAATCGAAATCTTAGTAGAGCTGTTCTTCTTGGTGAGTCATGATAGTGCAGTTGGACTTAGGATAAGCCACACAAGTCAAGACGTAACCTGCTTCGATTTGATCGTCGTCTAAGAAAGACTGATCGGATTGGTCGATTTCTCCAGCAGTGATTTTACCAGCACAGGTGGAACAAGCACCCGCGCGGCAAGAATAAGGAAGATCGATCCCTTGCTCTTCGGCTGCGTCTAAAATGTAGGTGTCATCAGCTACATCGATCGTGGTGTTCAGATTCTCAGCTTCGTTGATTAAGGTAACTTTATAGGTTGCCATGTTAGTTTAATTCCTCTTTATTTCGCTTAAAATTGCGGATTCGGACAGATGTATGTCTAGTCAGGCGATCGGTAGGATTGCCTAGCGAATCGCAGTAGTTTTCATCTCTATCTGAATACTAAGGGAAAACATTACCATCTGTATCGATAAGTCCTGCTAAAGTCGAATGGTATTCGTAATCAAATTGCGAGAATTCATCCTAATTACTTATATCTCGGCGACAGTGAAGAGATTGACGAGCCGCTGCGATCGATCGTTAATAACATTTTCTCGCGATAAAAAACCCAGCCGATGGGGTTGAATAGTAGACGGGGACAGGAGTTATAATATTTTGCAGCATTCAGTTTGGGTGTTGGTTCGATCGCGCTTTCATATTAAAAAATCTTATGTCTAAAATCGCTACTTACGGAGAAATTAATCTCCCACTCCGAGTTGGAATCGTAGGCACGGGATTTGCAGCTAAGATCCGCGCCCAAAGCTTCGCCGCCGAAAGTCGCACGCAATTAATCGCCGTCTCTGGGCGCAATCCCGATCGAACGGCAGAATTCGCCCGTAGCTTCAATATTGCAGCGGTTGCCGACTGGCAGACGTTGGTGCAGATGCCCGAGATCGATCTGGTGCTAGTGGCGACGATTAATGGCGATCATGGCGCGATCGTCCGCGCGGCGATCGCTGCTGGCAAGCATACAATTGTCGAGTATCCCTTGGCGTTAGACTTTCAAACAGCTAAGGAAATCGTCGCTCTGGCTGCGACTAAAAAAGTCTTGCTCCATGTCGAACATATCGAACTCCTGGGCGGACTCCACCAGACGATGCGCGAATGGCTCGATCGCGTCGGTGAGGTCTATTACGCCCGCTACAGCACGATCGTCCCCCAGCGTCCCGTGCCCGAAAAATGGACTTTTCATCGTACTGAGTTCGGATTTCCCCTAACTGCGGCTCTGTCTCGACTCCACCGCTTTACAGATTTATTTGGCTCGATCGAGAGTATCAATTGTCAGAATCAATATTGGGGCGGTGTCGGCGATTATTATCAAACTTGTCTGTGCAACGCCCAGTTTAGGTTCAAAAATACTAGCGCGATCGGCGAAGTCGTCTATGGCAAGGGTGAAGGCTTATGGCAAGGCTCTCGCAAGTTTGAGGTACATGGAGCCAATGGCGCGCTCATCTTCGATGGCGATGAAGGGGTATTCATTCAGGATGGAACTTCTACCCCGCTAGATCTGGGCGCGCGTAAGGGTTTGTTTGCCAAGGACTTAGAACTCGTTCTCGACCATCTCATCGATGGTAAGCCCAATTATGTAACGCCTGCGGCTAGTTTGGCAACGCTGCGGGTGGCTGAGGCGGCGCGAATTTCGGCTGAAACGCGGCGGACGGTGGTGGTGGATACGGTGCCGATCTATCTTAATTTTTAATTAAAATATTTCATTTTAATTGATAGCTCAGTTTTACTCCTAGCCACAAAAAACTGAGCATCATTAAACCCAGGTGCAGATGTTACCACCGTGGGATTGTTTGAGAAGCCTACACCTTCAGTTGGAATACCTAAGAAATTTCTATGCAATTTCTTATCGCCGATGATGTCATGGATTGCTGAAATTGCGTAATTCCCATAGGGCAAATTTGCAAAAGTAACTACTGCACTCCCGTTTTTAATTGGCGCACAACTAGCAGCCTTAATCGCTGCACCACTACCACCGCCAGGAAATCCTCTTTGCCCATTAAATAAGTTGGCACATACTTGACCTTTGGAATTATTCAGTCCATTAAATTTAACTTCTAAACTTCCGGTATAACCTGCTGAAGCTAGATTTACCTTTAAAACTAGAGTTGTCGCAACGATCGAGCTAATTCCAACAGCGATTTTATTAAAGCT
This sequence comes from Chamaesiphon sp. VAR_69_metabat_338, assembly GCF_031423935.1. Taxonomy (NCBI): domain Bacteria; kingdom Bacillati; phylum Cyanobacteriota; class Cyanophyceae; order Gomontiellales; family Chamaesiphonaceae; genus Chamaesiphon; species Chamaesiphon sp. VAR_69_metabat_338. The sequence goes on along the minus strand of NZ_JANPGM010000317.1, from coordinate 289 downwards.
AATCATTTTCGTTAATGTTTAAATTTTTGATAAAAGTGCAATGCTAACTTGATGATTCGGACGAATACCGACTATTCAGTATTCGTCACCGATCTCCCATCCTCCATATAAATGATTCGATCGACAAAATCTACCGAAGCAATTATCCTTGTTCCCCATCGCACGTTAATTTGACTGGTTGCTAGCTATTTACCGCAGGTTTGTTTTCACCACCCAACCGCCGACGGGCAGTTTCTTTGCGCCCGTCGATCGGGCCGTGGTTAGTAGCCGCTGCTAAACCGAAGATGGG
>NZ_JANPGM010000316.1:0-3520 GCF_031423935.1 Chamaesiphon sp. VAR_69_metabat_338 | reverse complement strand
TGCTTCACTTGTAGGACGAGCTTCATCGGTAGTAGATCTATCGAAAAATCTATTAACATTCGTCAACGATCCGAATGGCTCTCAGACTTCTTCTATTTCTGTCGAAAATTTCCAAAATGTCAATGATGCCGCACGGGTTATCGGTAACGATCTCGATAATATATTTAATATGCGTCCGTCGGGCACTGTAGTGGGGTCTAAGGGCAACGACACTATTACAACTAGCTTAGGGTCTGTTGACTATAGCAATTTAGGTCATGCCATCACATTTTCACTTACATGGTATTACTCCGCAACTATTGACAAAGGAAGTTTTGGCAAAGATAAAACTATCGGTATCCGCAGCGTTAGTGGTGCAACAAACGAATCAAATACGCTCGATGTTAGTTCTCTTCCTGCTGAATATAGTATCAATGTGAATCTAGCCAGTTCTCTCCAAATAAACAACTCGCCTATTCCCATTTTCATCACCAACTTTGCCAATGTTATCGGTACCAAAAATAACGATACGATCGTCGGTGCAAATGTTAGTGGTTCATTAACTGGCGGCGGCGGGAAAGACACCATTACGGGTGGCAGTCAAAACGATATTATCACTGGTACCGATCGCACTGCTCGCGGAGTGGGTGAAGTCGATACGCTCACTGGTGGCGGCGGACGCAATAAGTTCATTCTCGGCGATCGCAATGGCGCTTATTATCTGGGTAATGGCAGTAATGATTATGCGACGATTACCGATTTTAATCTGTTTCAAGACTCGATCGATCTTGGCAGTCTCAAAGATTATAGCTTCGCGCTCGAAGGCACGAATACGATCGATCTATTCTCCGGTAAAGATGTCAATACCCGCGATCTAATTGCGAAGATTACCATTGCAGATTTGGGTATCACTTCAGCTAGTACTGGGACTAGTTCCAACAATCGATCGATCTCAAATTCATCCATCTTAGATAGTGTCTCCACTACTAGCGTAGATGCGATTTCTTCTAAAATTAACATTCTCTCTAGTAATACTGCTACTAGTGATACGGCAATCTAACTCGGAGATTCAAAATCGTTTATATTAAATGGGGATGCTAGTCATTAGCACCCTGTTTTTTAGGTATTCGCTCCATGTATCGATGGCACTATACTCAATCCGACGATCTCACGTTGCCGCCGTTGTTATTGCTACATGGCTGGATGGGTAGCAGTGAAGATTACCTGGAAATAATCGATCGATTGAAAGTGCAGTTTAATTGTATCGCGATCGATCTACCCGGACACGGTCGAACTGAAGTTAACGGTGGCGATCTCGGTTATGATTTTGTCAATACGGCGCGGGGCATCGTCCAGTTATTAGATCGCTTATCAATCGAGAAATGCTCGATCGCGGGTTATTCTTTTGGCGGTAGATTGGCATTATATCTGGCTCTAGAATATCCAGAGCGATTCGATCGACTCATGCTAGAATCGGCATCGCCAGGATTGGCAACCGAAGTCGATCGACAAGCGCGGATAATTCAGGATTGGCAAATTATCGATCGCTTAGAAACCGATTCTTTCGCCGACTTCGTGCGAGATTGGTATCGACAATCGCTCTTTACTGGTATCGCCAACCATCCCAATTTTGACAAGCTGATTCAACGCCGCATTACCACTAATCGAGCGGACGATTTAATTAAGTCATTGGAACGTGCTGGAGTGGGAATGCAGCCCTATTTGGGCGACAGGTTAAAAGTCCACACTAAACCGATATCATTAATTGTCGGCGGACTCGATCGCAAATTCATCGACATCAATCGCGAGATCGAGCGATCGAATCCGCAGATCGCGCTCAAAATTGTGACCAATTGCAGCCATAATGTCCATTTCCAAAATCCGCAGGCTTGGCTCGATTGCTGGAGAGCGGCTGGCAATTAGAGATAACTTTATTTAGATCCAAACCATACTCTCTCGAACCATAAACCATGAAACCAGAGGATGCCGCCGGCGATAATTAGCGGGAATAAAGGGAAACGTCGCTGCGTAGATACATTCAGGGTAGTCAGATGTGGATCGGCAATAAATGTCCTAATGCGATCGATTTGCCCTGTCAATTGAACTGTGGCATCGCCACTCCAGTTTCTAGTTAAAGGAATCTCGGTTTTGTCAATCGTAATTAAGCCAATCCGATACTTTCCTTTGCGTTGTCGATCGATAATATCGATTCCGGCTAATTGTGCCTTGGGAATTTCCAAAACTCTAGTTTCACCAGGAACGGTTTCTCCAGAAATCTTACAGATGACTCGAACTGGATTGGGTTGACAATTAAGACTGACTGTTTCCCAATACATGGAGATCGTTAATAGCAGCCAGAATGAAGGAACGAGCGACATTAAAGCCGTGTGAACTAATTTTTCTGGCAAAGGCATACTTATTTCTCGATCGAAATCCTCGATTTCAGTATGCCCATTATTTAAGTCGAAATAAAAGAATTACTCCTCAGGCGAATATGATTCGGCAGATGTCGATATTGTCTGAACTGTGGTGACGATCGATCGATCGGAGATATTATCGATCTGTATCGGTCGATCGTTAAGTACGGGCAGACCCGTTAATTGACTCCAGATATAGTCGCGCTGATTGATGAATACGATACTAACTAGCGTCAGACACACGCCACACCATTGCAGTAAATCGAGCCGTTCGCCTAGAAATAAACTACCGAATAATAGGGCGAATACTGGTGTCAAAAAAGTTAAAGAACTCAGACTCGTCAGATTGCCTTTAGCAGCAAAGTAGAAAAACAAACCATAAGAGATCGCACTGCCAAATACCGTCGAGTAAGCGATCGCCAGCCAATCGGAACTAGTAATCGCCATCCATTGGTTCGACTCCAAATAAACCGAACCGATCGCCAACGGTACGCCGCCGATAATCATGTGCCAGCCCGTCGCGATAACCGGATCGACATATTTGGTGACAAAGGGGACTAAGATCGTGCCTACGGCCATTGAGAGAGCAGCTAGGAGCATCAACCATTCACCCCGCTCGAACAATCCCGACAGATCGAATTGACTCGTCAATGGACTAGTCGCAATTTGACTCAACCACTCGATCGGCAGTCCGACGCAACTAATCCCCAGTACCCCCAATACCAACCCACAAATGCCGATCGCGCCAATCCGCTCCTTGAATAACCAAGCGGAAAGCACCGCTACTGCCAATGGCTGCGAGTCGATCGTCACCGAACCCAATCCCGCATCCGTTCGCACCAATCCAGTTGCCAAAAACCCTTGAAATAAAGTCCCATCGATCAGCGCAAACACCAAGATCCACGCCCATGCTTGCCAGCCTTGAGGCTCCAATCGCTGGCCCTTCTCTGTTGGCAACGCGGCAAATAGTAACACTAAGATCCCTGCGGGGATCAGCCGAATTGCCGCCATGAACAACGGTGTGGTATGCGGCATCACCCCTTTCATTGCCACCATTGCCGTCCCCCATAGAAAAAAGGGCACGACCAACAAAATCGGTGTTAAGCTGAAGGAATATGAGGGCT
>NZ_JANPGM010000315.1:0-3162 GCF_031423935.1 Chamaesiphon sp. VAR_69_metabat_338 | reverse complement strand
CCCGCCCATGCCGCCCGCACCATCGATCTCGACACTGACTGGGACAAAATCGCCCAGGCTAGCGCGACGAATCCATCCCGATCGTGGCAAGCTGAAGATCTCGCCTATGTGATGTATACTTCTGGCTCGACCGGACAGCCTAAAGGCGTGTGTATCCCTCATCGCGGGGTCGTGCGGTTAGTGAAAGAGACTAACTATCTGGATTTTAGCCCGAGCCAAGTCTGGCTGCAACTGGCACCGATCGCCTTCGATGCGTCTACCTTGGAAATTTGGGGCAGCTTGCTCAATGGTGGTAGGCTCGTCTTATTTCCCGGCGAGAAGCCATCTTTGCGGGAATTAGGCCAAGCGATCGCCGCCCATCAAATTACCACGCTGTGGCTGACGGCGGGACTGTTTCATCTGATGGTAGACGAACGAATTGAGGATCTCCAGCCGCTGCGCCAACTGATTGCTGGCGGTGATGTGCTGTCCGTCCCCCAAGTCCGCAAGGTTTTAGCAACCTTGCCGAATTGCCAGTTAATTAACGGCTACGGGCCGACAGAGAACACCACATTTACCTGCTGTTATCCGATTGCCAGCCTGGAGGGATTGAGCGCGGTACCGATCGGTAGACCGATATCTAATACTCAAGTCTACGTACTAGATGCCGATCGCCAACCAGTGCCGATCGGCATTCCGGGCGAACTATATATCGGTGGGGATGGCTTGGCACAAGGCTATCTCGTTGGCGCAGCCTCGGCAAAGCCGAATCGTCCCGATTTAACTTCAGAAAAATTCGTGGCCAATCCGTTCGCCACCGGGGAACGACTGTATCGGACTGGCGATTTGGTACGCTACTTACCAGATGGCAATCTCGAATTCTTGGGACGGATCGATACTCAGGTCAAAATTCGCGGTTTTCGGATCGAACTCGGCGAAATCGATGCCGTCCTCGCCCAGCATCCCGCCGTGCGGGAAGTCCGGACGATCGATCGGGAAGATCGTCCGGGCGATAAGCGGTTAGTTGCCTATCTAGTCGTCGATCCGGCAGCAACTACGGCGATCGACTGGCGAGGGTTTCTGCTGTCAAAACTGCCCGATTATCTAATTCCATCGGCATTTGTTATCGTTGCAGCCTTGCCGCTAACTGCCAATGGCAAAGTCGATCGACGCGCTTTACCAATGCCAGCAGACGATCGAGCGGCAGATCCAGCAATGCTAGTCGCACCTCGCACCGAATTAGAGCAGCAATTGACGGTAATTTGGGAGAGAGTCTTAGACGTTCGCCCGATCGGGATTAAAGATAACTTCTTTGCAATCGGCGGTCATTCGCTGATGGCAGTCAGACTGTTTGCCGAAATCGATAAGATTTGGGGGCAAAATTTACCATTAGCGACACTCCTCCAAGCTCAGACGATCGAGGATTTGGCAAAGGTATTGGGTCAAAAAGAATCGAGTGCCACCTGGTCGTCATTAGTGCTCATTCAAGCTGGCGAGGCAAAACCGCCGTTATTTTGCATCCATCCCATTGGCGGCAATGTCTTAGAGTATTACTCCTTAGCAACTTATCTCGATCGCGAGCAGCCGATCTACGGACTGCAATCACAAGGGTTAGATGCTCTCCAGCAACCATTCCGTCGCGTCGAAGATATGGCCAGCCACTATATCAGCGAAATTCGTACCGTTCAGCCGCACGGCCCCTATTTTCTACTGGGCTACTCCTTTGGTGGATTAGTGGCATATGAGATGGCTCGTCAACTAGAAGCTGATGGCGAACAGATCCAAATGTTAGCGTTGCTAGATTGTAGCGTACCCAATCTCCCCAACCGCAGACCATCATTAGCACAATCTTGGAAAATCCATTTATGCAATCTGTGGCAACTCAATTTTGATGAAAGATCGAACTATATTATGGGACGCATCAGCTATCGATTGACTAAGGATAATGAAAGAGATTTTATAGCAAAAAGCTTGTACAAACCCGAAGATCTGACACCGCAATTATTTAATGTTTTGGATGCCAACCTCCAAGCTAGTGAAGATTACGTCGCGCGTCCTTACGGCGGAAAACTTACTCTATTTAGATGCCAAGTTCAGGATTTAGAGCACTACCTCCATCCCGAATTTGGTTGGCGCGATCTGGTTGGCGATAACCTAGATATTTATCAGGTTCCAGGATCTCACTTCCGGATGATGAAAGAACCTAGAGTTCGGGGTTTAGCAGCAGAAATTAGATCTTGTTTGCAATTATTGCCACCAAATACAAAACAGGACGTTCTGTAAATAGTCGGGGTAGATAGATGTCGATCGAGAGTGAAGTTAATTTCAGCAGAGTTCTTATTATTAATGCCACAAAAAAACAGACTAATAAGTAATTCGCTAGCCATGTTGGTCAATCGACTGACCCAAGGGATTGCTACCTTTGTTTTAACGGCTACAATCGCCCGAACATTGGGGGCTGATGCTTTGGGGCAATACCTCCTGGCAATGAACTATTACTTCATTTTTGTAAACTTTGTATCTCAAGGTTTCAAAACTTTATTTACCAGAGAATTATCTCTCAATCCAGAAATAGCTCCGATTTATCTAGTTAATGGCACCTTATTACAATTAGCATTTGGGATTGTCGGCTATCTCGTCATGTCGGCGATCGTCTTTATTCTCCCCTATAGTGACAGTGCTTCTACGCTCTGTTATATCATGGGGGTAATGATTATTCCATTTGCTCTTTCTAATATCACCGAGGCGATTTTGCAAGCACAGGAAAAGATGCATTTAATTGCCTTTTCTACAGTGCCGATTTATATCGGCCGCTTGTTGACCATAATTTGGGCATTGTCTTCACATTATGGACTAGAAACTGTCGCGGTTATCCTGATTGTATCGGAAACATTAATCTCGATCGTGCAATGGCTGCTAATCCTCAATATAGTCAAACCAAAATGGCAAATAGATCGGGATTTTATCTGGAAAGCGGTAAAGGCATCAAAGACATTTTTTGCATTGGAGGGAATGGGAATTATTGCCAGTAGAATTGATGTTTTAATTCTCTCGTTGTTGGGTAGCGAAGCACTCATTGGTATTTACGGGGCGATCGGTCAATTGCTACAGCCCTATGATATTGTCTCTAGCAGTCTGTCCTTGCAGCTTTTCCAAGTATGTCAAAAGCTGTAGCGGAAGGCA
>NZ_JANPGM010000314.1:0-3283 GCF_031423935.1 Chamaesiphon sp. VAR_69_metabat_338 | reverse complement strand
CCACAAACTACCATTCAACTTAATTCCTGAGCTTGTCGAATCCAATTTTGCACCTGAGCGAGATCGGGACAAAGATCTCGCCGTTGCAGCGTGGCGACGTGGAGTTTGAGTAATTGTTGGTGAATTTTATGAGCGGGCATTTGGGCTAGTTGTTTGACCGAAATGATGCCGGTATGGAGCAACAATCCGTTGTACTGACAACCAACTCCTGCCAATCTCGCTAAATCGGCTAATGCTACCAACTTATTGACATATTGAATCTTGGCACCGAGATCGGCTGCCAATTGCTGTTTGGTGGCAGCATCCGGTGCGGCAGTAAGGAGTTGTTGCGTCGTTGTAATCCCAATCGCTTCGAGCAAGACGCGTTCGGCCCGATCTAAGCCAGGTAAATCGCCTATCGACCAATCGCAAATCATCAGTGGGAAAGGGTAAGAGAATAATCGATCGATAGCGCAGCTAAAGATTTAGTTAGTATAGTAAGTATCTACGTAAATAGCGATGGTTCGCGCCTAATGGATTTTACCAATATTGTTTTAGTGCAGATTGCCATCTTTTATTGTTTGGCAATCTTGCTACCGACATCGCGGAGTAATTCGAGCCTGAAAATTGCCGCGATCGTCGTGCTGATTATTTTATCAATGAGTTGGTATTATCGACCCGATTTGATGATGAAGATCGGCATTGGGGCGTGGATTGGATTGGTATTATTGCCGATGATGCTACTGCGCCGATTGGAATCTTTAGTGAATAATTCTCAATATCTGGCCGCTAGTAGACTCGCCCGGTGGTTGAGATGGCTGGTACCGACAGATGGGATGTGGACGTATCATCATTTACTTTCTGGTCTTGCATTGGCTCAAACCGGCCAAATAGATGCCGCACACGAGCTGTTCGATCGATATCAACCGAACCATAGTGCAGGTAAACGCGCGATCGAGCAACCCGATCTCGGTCGGTCGGCAACTGCCTTATTATACCGATCGACCGATCGCTGGTCGGAGTATATCGAGTGGGTGCAGGCCCAAATGACCCAATCGCGATTGCCATCGAACGAACTGGGCGCGGCATTGGGCCATCGCGGCACGATCTTGGTTTACTATTTGCGGGCACTGGCGGAAACTGGCGATTTGCGCCGGTGTATCGCCGAGGTGGCTAAACTCGATCGGAGCCGTCAGCTTAATACTCAATCTTTAAACATCCTCAAGCTGTATATTCTGGCCTACTGTGGGCGGGTAGAGGCTTTAGAGCAGTCATCTTACAGCTTGCTATCCACATATTCTGCCGATGTCCATCAATTTTGGCTCGCTACGGCGGAGTTAGCCGCTGGCAATGTCGAGAGCGCGACGGAGCAATTAATTCAGCTGCGGCAGACGACCGCAGATAGCTGTATTCGGCACGATATCGATTGGCGATTGTCCCAACCATTGCCAGATTTGGACAAACTAAACCAATTTGACTGGGAGACTGTCGCCGAGATTGAAATGGCAGCCGTCCGCGATGCTCGCTATAGCAACCAGACGCCGATTAGTGCGACGACGCCAGTTACTAACTTGTTAATTGCGATTAACGTCTTAGTGTTTGGCGTGGAACTATTATGGCAATTGAAAACAGGCAACAAAGATTTTAATACCAATTTCTGGGTCGGCGATAAAGATGCGCTCTTCAATGTCTGGGGCGGCTTGACTGGTTCGCTAGTATTGGCGGGTCAATGGTGGCGGATTATTACGGCTAACTTTCTCCACATGGGCATCGCGCATTTGGGTTTGAACATGCTGGGCTTATTTTATCTGGGAAAATTTGTCGAGCATCGTTTGGGTTCTGTTCGATACCTGTTTGCCTATTTAGTGGCAGGATTGGGTTCGATGGCGGTAATTACTTATATCGATACCAAGTTGATGACCCCAAATACTACTGTCGGTGCCTCTGGGGCGATTATGGGCATGTTGGGAGCGGTGGGGGCGATTCATCTGAATGGTTGGCGACAATCCAAAGTAGCAGCGGCGGGACGGCAATTTCAAACGGTACTATTTAGCGTCGCTTTGCAGTTAGTTTTCGATATCACCAACGGGCATACCAGTATTGTCGGCCACTTTTCGGGACTGACGATCGGATTTTTGGTGGGGATGGCATTACTTCAATTTGGAGATCGAGATCTGCCCAGATTGCCATCATCTTAAACGCTGTATTAAGTCACGATGAACGAAACTCTAGTTTGGGCTAGAGATCTGGCGATCGATTTTCTGGCATAGAGATTACACCAACGGAGCGAAACCGATCGCAATCGATAGATAATACGATCGAGCACTTTTACCCAGTACGATCGATTATGACTATTTCCATGTATCAGGCATCGGTGCCACCGATCGTTAAATGTTTGCACAACCTAATTAATATCCTCAAAAAAGGTGCCGCTCACGCAGAAACCAAAAAAATCGACCCGTCAGTACTAATTAATAGTCGCTTATATCCTGATATGCATCCGTTGAGCAAGCAAGTCCAAATTGCTTCCGATCTCACCCGCAGAGGAGTCGCCAGACTAGCGGGCGTGGAAGCACCAGCGATGGCTGATGATGAAACAACTTTTCCCCAATTAATCGATCGTCTTCATAATACTATTGCGTATTTAGAAACGATAACGCCAGCGCAAATCGATGGTACCGAGCAAAAGCAAATTAGCCTCCCGATCGGCAAACATTCGATCGAATTTGCAGGAATGCCTTATCTAGTTTCGTTTATTTTACCCAATCTCTATTTCCACGCTACAACTACCTATAATATTTTGCGGCATTCGGGCGTAGAAGTAGGGAAAATGGATTTCCTCGGCAAACCGTAGATTTTATGTAACTGTGTGATGCCAGACCCCCGACTTCTTGAAGAAGTCGGGGGTCTAATATTTATCAACCATCTCAGCAGTAACGCTCGATGCCTTACCCAGTTGCGCCGAGCAACCAGACACCCATTATCATCAAACCGACAAAACCCCACTTTAGGGTTAATTTGCGCTTGGTTTCGCCATCGATCCGCCGTTGCACGATCGCAATAATTAAAGACAATCCAAAAGCATAGGCTGGCGTGGAGGCTTCGATCGCCGATACTAAAACTGGCACGCCTAATTTGACGGCAAGTTGCCCGGTGTACAGAGCCACCAAATTTAGTAACTCGATCGCGATAAAGATCGGGAGAGCTTGGTAAATTTTAGGTAAATCTTGACGGAGAGTTACCCGCACTTCTTTGAGCGACAAACACACTAATCCACTGAGAATCATCCCTGCCGTAATACTCA
>NZ_JANPGM010000313.1:0-2856 GCF_031423935.1 Chamaesiphon sp. VAR_69_metabat_338 | reverse complement strand
CGCTAGGCGGGAACCTCAGCGCGATTTGGGTCGCTAAACCCTCGGGAAACCCGTAGACGTTGGCGAAGCCTCTCCGTAGGAGATACGAAGCGAGGCGTGTCGCAGACGGAGCGCGCATCCGCTAAAACCTAAAGCCTAATTCAAGCAAATTGACCCCCAACAATAAATCTAGCGACCCAAAATAAACAGAGCACGAACATGGCAAATATGTCAGCTTTACCTAACTTTAATTGATGCCATTCGACTTTGTGAGTATTGGGAGTCGTGAAGCCGCGAACTTGCATGGCGATCGCAATTTGATGGGCGCGGCTGAGGAGGTTTTCGAGGATTTTTTCGGATACTGTCAGCCACACTTTGGCACTATTTTTAAGTCCTAGCTTTTGCCAATCGATCGCGCGAGTATAGACCGATCTCACTAAGTTTTGGATCTCTTCTAGTACCAAGGGAATAAAGCGGAGTGAGAGGGTCAGCGTCAGCATAATCTCAGTTACCGGCACATTCCAGCGACGGAGCGGTGACATCAACCGATCTAATCCGGCGGTAACTTCTTCGGGAGAAGTAGTCAGCAGATAAACCGTCGCACTGTAGATCGATGTAAAGATTAACGTACTGGCATAAATCGCATTATCTAGCGATTTTTTAGTAATTTTGAGATGGATGATGCCGCCATCAATTTTGAATAAAACATATTGATAAGGTTGGACGATTTCTACACCAGCATCGGCAGGCGATCGCACTTGCTGAGTAACATTAATGCTATCTGGCGCAAACATGCCCACCACAAAAATTGCCCCACCAAATAGCAGTAGCCATCCCATCTGTGGTTTGAGCGCGCGCCAGGGAATACCCGCCAGCAAACTAATCAGGACTAGTAACACGACTAAACCTAATTTCCAACTCGCACTCGCCAAGATTGGTGCTAATAAAAAGCTCAATAGCCAGCCAAGTTTCACTCGCGGATCGAGCCGATGCAGCCAAGTAACTGGCTGTTCTAAATATAATCCAATGGGCAGGGAGCGGAGTAAATCCATCTATTAGGGGATAGGGGAAAGGGGAAAGGGGATAGGGTTTCGAGGAACAGAAGATAGAGATATAACTTAGGACGCAAGCGTCTTAATATTATCCCTATTCCCTATTCCCTATCCCCTATTCCCTACTTAGCTGCTTTGACTCTAGTCGCGCGGTTGACGATTTTCTCGCCTTCGCGTTGTTTCTTCCCGCGCCAGAGCAGGCGGAGGGGAGTACCGGCAAAGCCGAGTTGCGTCCGAAATTGGTTTTCGATGTACCGACGGTAGTTATCATTAAACCGCGAAGGGTCGTTGACGAACAAGGCAATCGTCGGTGGTTGGCTGCTGACTTGAGTGCCGTAGTAGATTTTACCCTGTTTGCCTTGACGAGTAACTAGGGGATTGTGCCAAGTTGTAGACTCTTCCAAGACTTCGTTGATAACAGCGGTACTGACGCGACGACGGTGTTGTTCGACGGCACGATCGACTATTTCCAAGATTTTATCAACGCGTTGTCCGGTAAGCGCGCTGACAAAGATACTTTCCGCCCATTCGGTGAAGGCAAGGCGGGTATTTAGCTGGGCTTGGTAGTCATAAATGGTGTAGGAATCTTTTTCGACTGCATCCCATTTATTGACGACAATGACACAGGCGCGTCCTTCTTCGGCAATCCGTCCGGCTAATTTTTGATCTTGCTCGGTGACGCCATCCTCGGCATTGAGTACTAGCAGCACGACGTCGCAGCGATCGATCGCTTTAAAAGCGCGGTTGATCCCAAAAAATTCCGGCCCGTAATCGACGTTTTTCTTGCGGCGAATGCCAGCAGTATCGATCAACCGATAATTTTTTTCATTCCGCGTAATTACCGTATCGATCGCATCGCGGGTAGTTCCCGAAATCGGACTGACGATCGATCGATTTTCACCGAGGAAAGAATTCAGCAGACTGGATTTGCCGACATTCGGACGACCGATAATCGCAATCCGGACTTCTGGCTCATCCACTTCCTCCATGACGGGTAAATGGAGAATTAATTCATCTAATAATTCTCCCGTACCGCTGCCGTGAATGCTAGAAACCGGATAAGGTTCGCCAATTCCCAACTTCCAAAAATCGGCAGTTTGCATCGAGCCAACTGTTTCTGATTCGCATTTATTGACAGCAACAAATACAGGGATTTTTTGTACCCGCAACCACGAAGCAATTTCTTCGTCCCCACCAGTAATTCCCTGTTGTCCGTCTACCACAAATATCGCCGCACTTGCCTGCGATAGAGCCGTCATCGCCTGTTCGCGAATTAACGGTAAAAATTCAGTTTCGTCATCGAATACGAGTCCACCCGTATCGACGACCACAAACTCACGATCTTGCCAAAATGCCCGTCGATATGTACGATCGCGGGTTACTCCTGGCTCATCATGCACGATCGATTCCCGTGCGCCCGCCAACCGATTGACGAGTGTGGATTTACCCACGTTGGGACGACCTATAATAGCAACGATCGGCAGCGACATAAAATTCTGAACACAAGAGAGCAATATTATAGTGTATCGCGATCGGGATAAACCTGTCGGATATTTTAGTAGGTATATTGCCTCACAATGGCGACACTTTTTGTTACTTTAGTTACGCTCGATCGCAGATCGAAATTTCTCCTCAAAAAGTATTCAATCGCGACCGCAACTCAATCGTTTGAATTGAGATCTTTAGGGTACCCACGAGGGCAGTGGTGTCAACTTAAGCCTCAAAGTGGCGTTAAAGTAGAGAAAAGAGGAATCAGGAGGAGCAGATGAAAGGTCACTCCGTCAACCAAAAAAATCCCGACTTGCGCCGCCAAGTTCAGATGCCA
>NZ_JANPGM010000312.1:0-1849 GCF_031423935.1 Chamaesiphon sp. VAR_69_metabat_338 | reverse complement strand
CATTATACTAACTTGTTTGACTCGATCGAGACAGCTCTCGATTTCGATGTCGATCTGACGTTCGAGCTGATTACCCATCGGTTTACCCCAGGCTCGAAGTCAGTTTTACAAACTTGGTATCCCCAATCGACGCTGGATTTGGACGAAGGGCAGCGCAGCCAAAAGCGGAATAAGTTTGGCGGGGTGAAGTACGTTTACGATCCTGACACGATGAAGGAGTTACGCCGCTTTTTTGAAGCTGAGATCCAACGGCGGTTTCCGACCGCGCAGCTACTTTACTGGACGTGAGGATCGATAATTACTTCGGCCAAGTAAAGTAGAACGTTGTCCCCTTCCCAACTTGGGACTCTAGCCGAATCGTCCCGCCTTCGGCTTCGACGATTTTTTTGACGATCGCCAATCCAATGCCGGTACTATCCGATCGCTGTTGCGGGTTGACGGCTTGAAAGATCGTAAAGATCTTATCGTGGTACTCTGGCTGGATGCCTGCGCCATCATCGGCGATCGCAAATTCGTAAAAATCTTGACGTTCGGCGATACTGATTTCGATCGTGCCATCGAGCCGGTCGTGATGCTTGATGGCATTACCGAGCAGATTGGCAAATACCTGAGTCAACAACAGCCGCTTGGTATATAGCGTCGGCAAGTTAGGCGCGATCTTGACGGTAAATGTTGGCGGCGGTGCCAGGGATTCAATGACCTCAGCCAGCAATTGCGCCACCACAATTGACTCAGAGGTGTCATCCATCCGACCGACACGGGCATAGTCGAGCAGTCCATCGATCGTGGCTTGCATGCGATGTACGCGGCTGCGCAACGTGGTCATTTGCGCTTGAGTGCCAGTCGTGAGCGCACCTGCGAGATCTTCTTCAATCCACTCGGACAGATTGGCGACAGCGCGCAAGGGAGCTTTGAGATCGTGAGAGACGATATACGCAAAGCTATCTAAATCGCGATTGCGCTGTTCGAGAGCGGCGCGATCTCGTTGGCGTTCGGTAATATCGATCGCCGCGAGAATGGCATGAGTCGGACGCGCTCCGGCACCAGCGCGATTCTCCGCAGGAGCGGCTGTGCCTAACGGCAGGCTATCGCCACCGCCACCGAAAAAGACTTGTTTGCGGACGCTCAAGCAGCGGACTTCACCATTCGGCCACACTACCCGATGATCCTGGGCAAACCACCCAGTACCGTCGGGATCGAGGACTTGGGCGATCGCATCTTCGAGGGCGGCGCGTTCGTCAGGATAGAAAGTACTGTGGATCTGCTCGCGCGTAACGAAGCCGATGTCTGGATCGAATCCATACAGAGCGGCTGCTTCGGGCGAGAGGGCGACCAGATTGGTGGCGTAGTCAAATCTCGCCAGTCCCACGCCAGCGACTTCAATCCCCGTCCGCAAGCGTTCCTGATATTCGTACAGATCGCGTTTGGCACGTTGGCGTTCGGTAATGTCGTGACCTTCAGCTAGGAGCGTCACCACTCGACCTGTTTCATCAAAGACGGGCTGAAGGGTAAAGTCAACATCTACCAGATCGCCACTGGGATTGGGATATTGCATTTCATAGCGAATGAATTGCCCGCCAGCCGCCAGAGAGATCGACTGTTGGAGCTTTGCCTGGAGTACGGGCGAATGATTCCACCAGGGCGTTTCCCAAAATAATTGGCCGATGAGCTGAGACTCTCGTGCCGCTGTCGTCCCGGGGAGATGCTGTGCCAAGGAGTTTATGGCTGTCTGATTCAACTCCAGCAGGACGCCCTCTAAAGTCAATAGTCCCAGTAGCTCGAACGTCTGGTCGAAAATCGCCCCGAATTTACGATCGCTCGCTTGCAATGCTGCTGCTTGCTGTTTGAG
>NZ_JANPGM010000311.1:0-4864 GCF_031423935.1 Chamaesiphon sp. VAR_69_metabat_338 | reverse complement strand
CCTTGAACGGTGACGGGATAAGTTTTGATGCTTTGGGCTGATTTACCCAGGCTGAGAACTTGATGCGACCATTCCGGCAAGGGAATTCCTGCAAATGAACCTACCCACTTAACATTTTCGCCAGTTGTCAGATCGAAACTCGCACCGTGCCAAGGACATGTTACCGCTCGATCGCAAACTTTCCCTTTGGCTAGGGGCATTCCCAAGTGGGGGCATTTATTTTCGACGGCGTAGATTTTATCGTCAATTTTGGTCAAGATAACTTTCTGATTCTCGACTTTAACAGCTAGTAACTCACCTTCTTTAATTTGGCTGGTAGTAGCAACAGAGACAGTTTGCATGGCTTAATGATAAATGTTTGATAATTAAAACTAGATCTTATTAGCCTACCAGGATGTCAACCGCAATTTGCTAAATATCGCCTCAATCGAGCATTTCTATACAATTGCCAGGAGTTGGATGCCTTCGATAATTAGAATTGCTGCCCACACAAAGATCCCGATGCCCGCAGCCGCAGCGGCGATGTCCTTAATCGCCCCGATTTGAGAATTGTCTCGCGGCTCGACAAAATCGCAGAGGATTTCGATCGCACTGTTTAATAGTTCGCCTAGTAACATCACCCCAGTCGCAATTAAAATCAATGACAGATCGACCCATTTATGAAACACAATCGCACTGATGACGATCGGGATCGATAACACCAATTTGTAGGCAACACTAAAATCCGTGATGACGGCAATATATAGCCCTTTAAAAATAACTTTAATCTTTTTAATCGGACGATAACCAGGAGTACTGTACTTTCTCGACATGGAGCGACACTCCCAAGATAGTCATCTAAATAATTGCTGTTTAGCCAACAATATTTAAATTTAGTGGTACTCCGATGCTAGCAAAGATAGTTGAGTTACGCCTACATAGTTTGCAGCGATCGCATAAATCTTTGTAATTGTCTGCTTTCTAGTTCTAATACCCGCCGCGCAAAATCTCGATCGCGATCGAGCAAGTTATCAAAAGCCGTTACTGGCACTGCTAAAATGCGGGTGAGCGCGCCTTGAGCCACGATCGTATTCTGAGAATCACTATGGGCGAGGACTTCTAATTCATCGAGCGTTTGTCCGAGTTTTAGTTGTTCTACTCGGACTTCTTTGTTGGGCAAATGGAAGATAATCTGCGCATTTCCTTCAATTAAGAGGAGGAGTTCGCGACAGGTATCGCCAGCTTCAGTAATAACTTCATTGTCGGCAAAGCTTCTAAATTCGGCACGCTCGGATAGTGCGATTAATGTCTCGCTGTGGATCTGGTGAAAGAAATCACTATTAAATAGATATACTACTTTCTCTAATAAGGGAAATTTAGTTAGAGGCGGACATTCTTTAGATGCTGATAAAATGATTTTGGTAGTTTCTTGCAGCAAAGATGAGCTGTGAAGATCGAGATAATTGCTGGCGATCGTTTGAGTGCGATTCTCTTTCATAGAGGCTTCGCCAACGAGATCGAGTTGGGCGATGATGTACAGACAGGCTGTTTGAATTAGGGGATTGCGATCGGCGAGTAATGGTGTTAACGAACTGAAGGTTTGTTCGCTTGAATAATCGATCGGACAAGTATTTTCAATTGCTTGTAAGGGTATCAATTTTGCCAAGATATCTGGATGCAGTCTAGCTTGCCAATTTTCTGACTCTAATAGCTCTAGCAAAACTACTGGAGCTAAATCTCCCAGTTGTTGAGCCACAGAGATCGCCGCTTGTCTGCTCAGTCGCTCTGAAGGAGCATCGTCCTTGATGCTGACAATTATTTCCAGAATGGTACGGACGATTAATTCTTTTTTGTTGTGAATACTACTTTTGAGCAGTGTTAAAACTGCTTGATGTTCGGATAAAACTGGTTGATGGAGTCCGCGATAGCAGGTAATGAGATCTGGGAGTTGAGCGAGTAAAAATTCCGCTCTGCGCAAACTGCCAGATTCTGGGGAAATTCCACTTAAAATCCAATCTTCATCTTGAGAGTTAATCGAATATTGGCGGCGCAGTGCGTCGATTTCGACTGAGTTAGGAGCGAGAGGGAGATCGGTATTAGTCAGATCTGGTTGTCGTTGCAATCGCATCAATCGTTCTAGGGATTTGCGATAGCCAGTCAAGCGAATTTGATTCTCTAAACTGCGTTGGCGATCGGGATTTAGTAATTCTGGATCTTCAATGCCTAATTCTTCTAATACCTCGCGATGCTCGTCATTAGTAATGCCTAATTCTTGGCGTAATTGTTGCAATACTTCTAAGCTACTAGAATAATTAGCATAGCCTTCTTCCAATGCTTCGCGCACGACTCCTTTATAAGCTGTATGTCGCTTTTCTCTAGTGAATCCAGGTAAAACTTTCGCGAGAATATACACTTCATGAGTATTTAGCTCGCTTAAAGAACGACCTTCTAAATACGGGTAGAGATTTAGTTTTAGCTTCTCTAACTGCTTGCGGAAGCGACTTGCCAAATTCTCGCGCGCATATAGATCGGAGCTAAGTCGCCAAGTCTTATATACCCACAGCGTACTCAATAAAACTAGAGCTAGTTCGTAAATATATTGACCCCAAATCGGCATTAGTTGCACTAATGGACGACCGCCAAAGATAAAGAAAAAGTTGAAGATAAAAAATGTAGATAGTGTAAAAATGCGATGTCTAATTATGTCTGGCGATCGCTTGAGATCGCGCTTGCGGCTGTAAGATTTTGCCCATCTCTCGATCGATCTGCCTACTCGATCGCCGATCGCAGTAGAGATACCTAATGTCAATGGTACGGCAACTATTTTGGGGATATTTATCGCCTGTCCGAATATATAGAACCCCGGACTTAATAGCGTTGATAATTGGTCGGTTTGTCTCGCCCAGGCTCCAGACATATAATAATCCCAACTACCAGCATAGAGATAATAATAGCCAAAATAACCGATGACTAAGCCCACATAACCATACCGCAACCATGAGACTTCTGGTTTATTCAATCCATCCCAATATGCTCGTTCCGAGTCGATATCGATGCAGGGATTTTGACAGGCAACGCAAGCACTTTGCTCTTTACCATCCGGTAATACCACCCGACACATCGACTGGGTAATCGACGTATCGCTAATGTGTGCCTTACTATTAAATAACCCACCAGGTTCGCTATAGATTTGCTGAACTGGAGCCATCGGGCAAAAATAATTGCACCACGATTTACCGCCGTATAAATAACCGACGGCAATCGCGGCGGCGATTGTGAATAACAACCATAATGCTAATACCAATCGATCGGCATTAAAAAATAAAATTCGCCCGCACAATCCGACAAATAACCAGCCAAATTGGACATACGGATAATTCTTGCCTAACCACGAATCTGGCTTAACTTTTGCCAGCTCGTAGCGAACTTTTCCCGTGTTCGGGTTTTCGCGTTTGAATTGTCTTTGTTTGCCCAATGCACGCGGAATTTGGGAGAGAAATGATAGCGGACAAATCCTGCGCCAAGCTTCATGCCCGAATACTAGCAAAATAAAGATCGAAGCGGGCACGATTGCTCCCCAAAATAAGGTTGTAGCCAGCGGATAAGGCTGTTCGACTAGACACTTTCCCTGCACCAAAATACAGCTACCCGATAACCTTAACGGACTCCAAGAACGATCTGGCTCGGTCAATACTGGCGTCCAAGGATCGTAAAACAATGACGCGATAATTAGCAACCAGGCGATCGTGAGTATCCAACGCACCACATGCATTCGTCGTTCGGGTAGCTGTGCAAACATATTACGCAGAAGTTAACTAATAGAAAAAAGTTTTAATCTGTGTATTCTCTCGATCGAGAGCCACATCTGTATCATAGTGGAGGTTTACAGGTGGGCAATCTACCGATCGGTATAAAATCATGAGCAGAGAGATTACTAATTAGATTAGTAGCACTCAGTCAACCCATACATTCAATCCGATCGGTAGTCAATCGGTAACTATCAATTATCAATTATCAATTAATTGAATTATTCATCATCATGAGCGAAACGATGGTAGAGGAAATCAAGGGCATAATTACGCAAGTTATAGTACTCTGGATCTTCCATAATTCGATCGCGATCGCGCGGTCGATCGAATGGAATAGTCAGTATTTCGCCAATTTTTGCAGCGGGGCCATTGGTCATCATTACCAACCGATCTGCTAAAAATAATGCCTCATCGATATCGTGAGTAATCATTAAGACCGTACAATTTTGTTCGCCACAGATCCGCATTAATTCCTCTTGTAGCTCCTCCTTCGTAATTTGGTCTAATGCTCCAAAAGGTTCGTCTAAAATTAAGATTTCGGGACGAATTGACAGCGCGCGCGCGATCGCTACACGTTGTTTCATACCTCCAGATAATTGGGTGGGCTTTTTGTCGGCGGCATCTGAAAGCCCGACCATTGCTAAATGTTCGTGAACGATTGAGACTTTTTCGGCTTTAGATTTGGTGGGAAAAACCGAATTAACAGCTAAATAGATATTTTCAAAGGCCGTTTTCCACGGTAAAAGTGCGTAACCTTGAAACACCATCATGCGATCGGGGCCGGGTTTAAGGATTGGTTCTCCTTTTAATTCGACCCTGCCAACAGTAGGCTGACTGAAGCCACCAACCATATTGAGTAATGTCGATTTGCCGCAACCAGAATGCCCGATCAGACAGATAAATTCACCTTTATCGACAGATAGGTTGACGTTTTCTAAAACTGTATAAGTACCTTTTTGGAAAGTAGATTTACCACTATCAAACAAAATTGTTTTTGCATAAGCTTTTAGTGTATTAACAACTGCTTCGCTTAATTCAGGACAACCATAATTTGCAACAGTACCTTTAACGTCTGG
>NZ_JANPGM010000310.1:0-2470 GCF_031423935.1 Chamaesiphon sp. VAR_69_metabat_338 | reverse complement strand
TGGCATCTGAACTTGGCGGCGCAAGTCGGGATTTTTTTGGTTGACGGAGTGACCTTTCATCTGCTCCTCCTGATTCCTCTTTTCTCTACTTTAACGCCACTTTGAGGCTTAAGTTGACACCACTGCCCTCGTGGGTACCCTCTAGATCTGGACAGTCGATCGATAAGTAACGACGATCGCTAATTTGGCTCGATCGATCCCAACTGTGCGGAAATTTACAGTAGACGACTGTAGACAAGGACATGGAGGGATTAATAGCAAAATCGATCTATGCGTCACATCAAACTCAGTCTACTCATCTCGCTCTCGCTACTAACAGCTAGTTGGCCAGCTTGCGCGCATCAATTATCCGGATCGCAACAACAGCGATCGATCGCAACATCGCGCGTTTTAATTGCCGATGTCACATCCACGGATTTTATCAGTGGCGGCATCACGCTACTCAATAACTTACTCAATCCACCTCACAGATCGGCAGAAATCAATGCCGACACCGAAATTAGAAAAGCCAAAATTGCGGCAGAAGCAGAAATCGCTAAAGAAAGAATGCGGATCGAAGCTAATCGCAATACCGATCGAGTTACCCCCGTTCTCAACCAATGGGGTGTCGCTCGCACTAACTGTGCGCCCGGGTTAGTATTTATTAATGGCTTAACTACCGATACAGTCTGTATCAAACCTAGTCAAACGATCGTTGCTGGCTATTATGATTATGATAGTGCTAAACAGCAACTAGTTAAAACTATTAGCACCACCCAAATCGTCCAATCTAAACCCATTATGAGCACGATAAATGCTGCTAGAGATCGGGGTTTCTAATTAATTTCATATCTACCATACTTTTATTTATATATATCGATCGAGATCGTATGAAACTGACGACGCTAGCACAATCTTTATTAATTCCGACTATTTTGGCAACTGCGATCCTCTCCGGTCAAATCGGCCGATCGCAAATGCCCTCAGTGATTGATAATTCGATCTCTGATGAGATCGAAGGCGATCGATCCACTCTCGCTGCGGGATCGACACTGCGCGTCAGTTGTCAGGATCTCAAAACTGTCGTGCGCAAAGGCGATCGACAAGCCGTGATGTTAAGCTGGAATTATGATGGCTTTGGCAAAGATTTTGCGCCAGCAAAACGCTGTCAAGTCGTCTCAGAACGCCTCCAGCAAGCTGCTAATCGCAATGGTGGGACATTTAAAGATTTGGAACTAACTAGCGGTACGGTGAACTCGCTGACAGTCATCTGTGCGGTGCCGGCTAATGGTCGCAAATGCGATCGGCAAAATATGCTATTTACGCTCAAACCAGAAAACGCCAGCAATCCCGATGCAGTCGTGCAAAAAATCTTTAGTTTTGCCCAAGATGGGAGTACCTCGATCGAGGAAAGTGCTAGCAGCAAACCCAAGCCAGATCGGAATCTCGGCAACTGGGAGCAAAAAGTGTTTGGGAAATCTCCCCGCACGAATAAACTCAAGCAGAGCGATAATGATACTGGCTTTTAGTCACGAGTAAGCTAAAATAATCCAGTATTTAAGATCTGGAAATTGCGATGAATATCGGTCAAGCTGCCCCTACATTTACCGCACTCGATCGCGATGGCAAAAACATCAGTCTTGAGGATGTTCGGGGTCAATGGTTGGTACTCTACTTTTATCCCAAAGACAATACGCCAGGTTGCACGACTGAAGCGATCGAATTCACGGCACAACTCTCGCAATTTCAAGCCCTAAATACCCAAATCATCGGCATCAGCCCCGACTCGATCGCGTCTCACGGTAAATTTATCGACAAACAAAAGTTAGAGATTATTTTACTGAGCGACCCCGAACATCAAATTGCTGAAGCCTATGATGTCTGGCAATTAAAGAAGTTCATGGGTAAAGAATATCTGGGCATCATTCGATCGACTTTCTTAATCGATCCGAGTGGTAAAATCGGCCAAATCTGGTCGAATGTCAGAGTCAAAAATCATGTCGATGCAGTACTCCAAGAAGTCAGATCGCAGGTCGATCGATCGCTATAAATTTACAGGCGATTGTCTAGATTGGTAGATTTTAGTTTGTGGTTTATCAATGGAATACTAACAGCGTTTTGGTAGTAGCGATCGCCCACGACTGCGGAAACCTGCTTGCTGAAGATCGAAGTCATTGAGCTGGAGTTAAACATCTCCTCGATCGCAGGCTCTATGCCGCTAGCGATCGCGAAAGGAATCGCTGATTTTCAATACTCACTTGGCAGTACAATGGTGCGATACGGAGATTGACACCATGAGTAACCGTCCAATTATCTTAGGTATCGTCGGCGATAGCGCGGCAGGCAAAACCACTCTCACGAGAGGGATCGCGCAAATTCTCGGTACCGAGAATGTGACCGTCATCGGTACGGACGACTACCATCGCTACGATCGCCAACAACGGGCTGAATTAAATATTACCGCGCTTCATCCCGACTGCAATTACCTCGA
>NZ_JANPGM010000309.1:0-2647 GCF_031423935.1 Chamaesiphon sp. VAR_69_metabat_338 | reverse complement strand
GAGGCAAAGGAGCCGACGATCGTGTGCTTTTCAGCAATTAGCTCTGAATTTAACATCCTAAACTTATTAAAAATACATTATTTGTATTAAAGTGTATCACATTCTGGGCGACTAGAAGCCCGATTGCATCGAGCAAGTTCGAGCTAATGGTCGGAACACAATTTATTGTTGAACGGTACCCGCAAACCCACGCGCCAATCTGCGAGTCGATCGAGTAGAATCTAGGGCATTGCTGGGTCTATGTATGATTCATTAAATAGGCGATCGCGGTTAACTAGCGGCGCGGCTATAATAGATCGATCGAGCGTCGTTCCGCCGCTTCTAACTCGGCAGGTGATTTTGCTATTTCGACTTCTACGACTTCTACTTCGACCGGCGGCGCATTGACAACTTGGGGGAGACGCAGCGGCAGTGCCAAGGGCTGTTCGGGGATGACCAAAGCGGTTTCGAGCCAGTAACTAGCCGTGGGAATCGTCCGTTCCAAATCTTCCAACGGTCGGGGAATCACCATGATCGATCGCAATTCGCCAATCTGCTCGGCGGCGGACATGCCCACATCGAGGGCGATCGTTACATTCGAGACGGTACCGCGAATAATTGCCGTACAAAAACCAGAGCCAGTTTTCTCATACCCAGACACATAGACATCGGCGGTTTTGAGCATGGCATCCATCGCGCCGACCATCGGCGGGAAGCCTCGCGTCTCCAGTAAGCCGATCGCCAGATTACTCAGCTTGCTTTTGCCGACAATTTGTGCTAGTAGGCGATCGCTAATTGGCAAAACGGCATCGAGATTGGGAAAAGGTCGCGAAATCACCGATTGGTAGATCAATTCATCCATCTGCTCGGCGACTTCCGCACCAGCGGCGACCGCTAATTTGACATCGGGGAACCGACCGCGAATCACCGCCGTACAATAGCCGCCACCAATTTTTTCATAACCGACGAGCGTTACAGCCGCAGATTTAATCATCATGTCTGCCGTTCCGACCATCGCCGGAAAGCTACGTGTAGATATTAATCCGATGGCACTTTCAGCATGAATATTGGACATAGCTGGCGGCGAAGGTTCCTGGAATAGTCGTCGATAGTCGGTCGTCGATCGCTCGGCGGGCACTGGCTGCGTTATACAAGCGTAGCTAGTGCCCACTGTCGAGGTGTTAGACAATTGATGAAGCGATCGCCATATTCATCCATCACTAATGATGTCGAACGAGTCGATTTACGACAGTAGAGACTACACTAATAGTTAGTTGACCCTACCTTCCATGTGAGCGCGAAATTCTGCGACTTCTTCAGTATAACCAATTGGTAAAATTCGCTCAACGTTGGGGTGTGGGCGAGGAATAATTACCCAAGATTCCAATGTCCCACCGTACACTTTTTCAACGACATCGATACCGGCGGCCATGGCCTGTTTGACTTCGGAGACATCGCCGCGAATATTAACCGTAAATCGCGCGCTACCCGCTCTAAGATAGCCGACTAGAGTCACTCGACCAGCCTTGAGCATGGCATCAGCAGCGGCTAAGACAGCGGGGAAACCCTTAGTTTCGATCGATCCGACTGCCTGTTGAGAACTCATAGAATCAGCCATTAAAAATATACTCCTTAAAATAATAAATTTTGATTGTGGAGCTGCTTCAGTAGAGCGGCAGCCACAAGTAATAGCATCAGCAAACGAATCTAAACGATCCTGACGATGATGGGGTCGGCGCAGCTCGAAAAACCTCACTCCCCAGTCACAGCGATCGACGATCGACTAACCTTACACCCAGAAATCGCTCGATGCTGAGGTATAGTGAATCGGTAAGACACTATCGACATTTTCGGGCGGATTGGGGATAATGTAGTGACTGACGAGGGCACCGCGCTTAGTCTCTTCCACCGCCTTGACGCCAGCCGCGACAGCTTGCTCTACGGCAGAAACGACGCCACGCACCGCGACGATAAACTCGGCGCGTTCGGCCAAGCCGTAGTAGACCAAAGTGACATTGCCAGCTTTGACCATCGCATCAGCAGCAGCCAAGACTGGCGGAAAGCCATCGGTTTGGATCGTGCCAACTGCTTGACGCGAGCTGCGATCTGTAGTCATGCAAACTCCTCCTAAAATCAACTAATCGCCGTATTGCTCAAGTATCGGTGACGATCGATAACGGCGATCTTCGTCAGTCTTGAAATTTAATCCAACCAACCGATGTCGGTATTAGCGCGGCGGCGGGCGGTTTCTTCGCGCGATTCGGTCGGACGCGCGGTAATCGAAGCATTCGATCGGCTGGTGTCTTTTTTGACGATTGCGGTAGTTTTGCCTTTGGCTGGTGCTTGACCTTGTTCTGCCAATTTGACGATCGTCTCTTTAGCTTCTTTCAATTCTTTTTGCGCCGAATTAGCTTTGGATTGCAGGTCTTCAATTTGCTGCTTGAGTTTGGCTTCGCTCTCTTGGGCTGTCTTTAGCTTGGCTAAAGTAGCGGCGTCGTCACGATCGGTGGGTGCGTTCATAGTAGTGGTGGGTGTAGTTGGGCTGGGATCTTTACTATTGTTCCGTTCGGGAATGACCAGGGGTTGCTGCATTTCTTGTCGCAAGACATCGGCTGCTGACGATCGTTTTTTTCTCACACTCATATTTAGCTCCAATCTTTCCAGATTT
>NZ_JANPGM010000308.1:0-2511 GCF_031423935.1 Chamaesiphon sp. VAR_69_metabat_338 | reverse complement strand
TAATAATCCTCTTGACTGTCACATCTCGATCGTCCGAGCTTAAATGCTGGAGATTTACTACCTGCAAAGGGATAGTTGCGCTAGGTGCGATCGCCTGTAGGGGTTGCCCATCCTCTACGATAAAAGTAGTGCGTAAGGTTTCGTGACGGCGGACGATTTCGTTAAAAGTCCGTTCTAGTGCGGCTAAATTTAGCGAGCCTGTTAAGTGAATTGCTGTAGGCACATTGTAGATAGTATTGTCCGGTATCGATCGATCGAGGAACCAAAGCCGCTGTTGAGCAAAAGATGCAGGAAAGACGAAAACTTCTTCGGAAAACATACGGCAAGGGGGGCGGGTTGAAATGGTGGTCGCTCGATCGAGCTTTAAATATTACTCTCTCTCTCTTTAGATAGATTTTGCTAAATCATTACTTTTTAAGCATAACTTGAAATTAGGCTAGCACAGCTCAGGCTCTGTGGTTTATTAATCGGCCAGAGCGAATTTATTGGCGATCGAGTCCTGTTTTTCCATCCTCAACTCTACCGATCGTTAGAGCTACAGCGGGCAGCGACAAGGTCGTCAATCTATCAATCTGGGGTTGATATAAAATGAATTCGGTATAAAAATTAAAATATTCAATCCAGAGTGAAATAACATTAGGATAAGCAAATGTTGGAAGGGGCATCATCTAGACAATGGCCATCTCACTCGCAAGTCGATCGATCCTCCTCACTTCAACCGTCGTCTTTTCCGATCGTCGGTGTGGGAGCTTCGGCAGGGGGATTGGATGCTTTCAAACAGTTGCTGCGGCACGTGGCAATTGATACGGGGCTGGCATTCGTCCTGATTCAGCACTTAGCCCCCGAACATCAGAGTTTCTTAGCCCAACTGCTCGGGCGGATAACCGAAATGCCCGTCTGTGAGGTCACTGATGGGATCGAGATCGCCCCGAATTGCGTTTATACGATTCCCCCAAACACTACCATGAAGCTCGTGGGGCGGGTGTTGCACCTCTCGCCCCGCGAACGGACGCGCAGCGGCTACATGCCAGTCGATCGATTTTTTGAATCGATAGCTGCTGAGTGTGGGAGGATGGGGATCGGGGTCGTACTCTCTGGTACCGATGGCGATGGTGCCGTGGGATTAGCGGCAATTAAAGCTGCGGGAGGGATGACTTTCGCTCAAGATCTGCCATCTGCCCAATTTAGGGGGATGCCAGAACACGCGGCACAAACTGGGCGAGTAGATGTTATTTTACCGCCTCACGAGATCGCCACCCAACTTAATGAGATCGGTCAACAGTGGCAATTGGATCGAAGCTCGAAGCTCGAAGATCGAAGATCGCCGCCACCAGTCCGACAGCAATCTCCACCAGATGCTCAGCCCGTAATTATGGCCAGTTCGGAACCATTAAATCCCCTCAGTCAAATATTTGAGTTGCTACGCAAGCATACGGGTGTGAATTTTGCCAGTTACAAACACGCCACGCTCAAACGGCGAATGCAGCGGCGGATGGCGCAGCAGAATGTCACCAGAGTGGAAGATTATCTGACTTATCTCGACGGCAATGCCGCCGAAATAACTGCTTTATATCAAGATTTTTTAATCGATGTCACGAGTTTTTTTCGCGATCCCGAAGTCTTCCAATCGCTAATCGCACGGGTTTTACCGCAGATCGCCCAGCAGCACTCGCAACTAGCCCCGATTCGGATTTGGATCGCGGGCTGTGCGACGGGGGAAGAAGTATATTCGTTGGCGATTTGTTTGCTAGAGGTGCTAGATGGAATCGTGCCCCAGCCACCGATCCAGATTTTTGCCACCGATCTCAATAGCCAAGCGATCGAAACTGCCCGCGCGGGGATTTACCAGCGGAGTGCGGTCGCACATGTGTCACCAGAGCGGTTGCGGCGGTTTTTTGTGTCCAGCGGGGATGACTATCAAATTAGTAAATCGGTGCGGGAATTGTGCGTATTTGCCAGACACAATCTCTGTAGCGATCCGCCATTCTCCCGACTGGATCTGATTTCTTGTCGCAATGTGCTGATTTATTTTGGAGCCACCCTGCAACAGCAGGTGATGCATAATTTGCACTACGGCCTCAATCCCGACGGATTTTTGCTGTTGGGCACTTCCGAAACCACCAATGCCGCACCAGGATTATTTGCGCCGATCGATAAAAAGCACAAGATTTACGCCAAAAAACTCTCCTTCGTCCTCCCAAGCCTCGATTTACCGCTGGGGGGCGATCTCACCCAAACTACCAACCAACAGCTGCCAATTATCACTCGTCCAGCCACCGAACTCCAGCTCAAACAGATCGCCGACGATCTCGTTTTACAACGTTATTCACCAGCCGGATTGATTGTCAATAGCAATCTAGACATCGTCGAATTTCGGGGCAATACCAGCCCCTATTTGCAGCCCGCGCCAGGTAAGTCCAGCTTGAAACTGCTGAAAATGGTGCAGGTGGATCTCAGATCCGCACTCCGCACTGCGATCCATCAGGCGAAAAAGCTGGAGCGGTCGTTCAC
>NZ_JANPGM010000307.1:0-8307 GCF_031423935.1 Chamaesiphon sp. VAR_69_metabat_338 | reverse complement strand
CCGGAATTAAAGTCCCCCTTTTTAAGGGGGATTTAGGGGGATTTGGATCTACGATTCATACCAGACAACCTTTTCAGACATCCTCTTAGAGCCAGATGTTTAAAACTATTCTATTTTTCAATCTCAGCCTTTTCCCAATCGCGTAATTCAATCTCTAATCGATCGGCTCATCTATACTCAAATATTATGATAAAAACTAAATCTTGTCTGGCTATTCTTACCCTAATTTATCTGGCTTACAGCCTCCCCGCCCAGTCCCAAACCTATACACCATCAAATCGATCGCCAGTTGCAGATCCGAGTTTGGGTACGACAGTATCGGGCAGTAATAATAACTTAAATATTACGGGCGGCTTAACCAAAGGACAAACGACATTTCATAGCTTTACAGATTTTTCCGTCCCTACTAATGGACAGGTCAACTTTGTTAATCCAGTCAACACTCGGGATATTATTACTCGCGTCACTGGTAGCTCATTCTCCGATATCAACGGTATTCTCAATACCAATGGTGCCAACTTTTTCTTAATCAATCCCAATGGCATTACTTTTGGCCCTGGCGCACAATTGTTGAATGTTGGCAAAGCCTTCGCCAGCAGTACCGCCAATGGCATTAATCTAGTCGATGGTGGCGGACGCACGTTTACATTTGGTACGAATCAAAGTGGTGATGCGTTACTGAAAGTTTCGCCGAGTGTCTTGTTTAATGTCGCTAGTCTCAATATTGGGACAGGGAGCGGCGCGATTAATAATTTTGGCACGTTGCAGACTGCTAACGAGAACCAATACATCGGTTTAATTGGTGGTAATGTCAATCTATATGGGGGCAAAATCATCGCACCAGGCGGACGAGTAGACATCGGTGGACTCAATACTGCTGGGGTGGTGAGCGTCAATAATGATGGTTTGGTATTTAACAGTACTACTCCAGTCAGAAGCAATGTCACCATTACCAATGGAGCGAGTGTCAGCGTCCGCGCCAAGAGCACTCTCAATCCAGTCGATCCGGTCTTCTTTCCCAATGCCACATCTCCAGGCAGTAGCATTAACATTAGTGCCAATCGGATCGAAGTCAGTAAATCTGGCGATCGATTTACGAGCGATGCTGGTGACGGTAAGATCAATCAGGCACTAGGCGGATTAGATGCTGGATTGGATGTCAACTCCGGTACGAAGACGGCAACGATTGGGAATATCAGTCTCAATGCCACTGGCGATATTTTAATTCAACGAGCAGCCCTATTTAACCTCGTGCGATCGGGTGCTCAAGGCACTGGTGGCGGGATTAAACTAGTTGGCAATAACATCACCGTCACAGATAAATCGGAGATCTCTGCCGATCTCTATGGCAGCGGACGCGGTGGCGATGTCGATCTTAAGGCACTGGGCAATTTTAGTCTAGTCGAACCCACGCCTACCGATATAACCGATCGACCGAAATATGCTGAGTCTGTAATTGCGGCTAGTACTTACGGACGCGGTAATTCTGGCAAAGTAACCATTGCGGCTGGGGGTAATGCTGTAGTTAGCGATCGGAACACGATCGCTAGTACGGTTGAAACAACTGGAATTGGAGATAGTTCGGGAATTAAAATCGATGCAGGCACGTTACAAATACTCAATGGTGGCGAGATTTTAACTGCGGCTGCTCCCAGTACTGCCAATGAGCGGGGAGATGCTGGGAATATCGATATTACGACAACTGGAGACATCACCATTTCTGGAAGCAAAAGTCCTGGTGTCTTTCGCACTCGTAATGACGCATATATCCCCCTCTCGTCTGTTGCTAGTAGTAGTTTCAGATCTGGTAATGCGGGGAAAGTGACTGTGACTACTCCTGGCAAGTTAACAGTCACCAATCGCGCTGCGATTCGGAGTCAAATTATTGAAAATGGTAGTGGAGTTAGTGGTGGTATTAAGATCGGTGCGGGAGAGTTGATACTTGCTAATTTCAGCCAAATTAGTAGCTCTCTAGGAACGTACGGCCAACCTACAACTGCTAATCCCAAGGGCACTGCTGGTGATATTGATATCAAAACAACCGGAAATATTACCCTCAACGAAGATAGCTCTCTAGATCCGATTATCTTCAAGCTGGTAGAGAATGATTTCTCTCCATCGATTATCTTTAGTAGTGTGTTTGGAACGGGTAAGGGTGGCAAAATTACGATCGAAACGCCAGGTAAAATATCAATTGGCAGTCGAGATACGATCGCCAGTAATGTCGAACCCAGCGGACAGGGTAATAGTGCTGGCATCAACATTAAGGCCGGAGAATTGCTACTCTTCAATGAAGGTCAAATCTTAAGCTTTGCCACCGGAATACCCACAAACACTGGAAATGCTGGCAACATCGATATTAAAACTACTGGCGATATTACAATTTCTGGTAAAAATACTCCGGCTGCTGCGGATGCGATCGTTGACAGTAATGGCAACACAGTCAAATCTTTATCCAAAATCTCTAGTAGTAGCTTCAGACAGGGATCTGCGGGTAATATCTCCATCGATGCTGGGGGTACGATCTCACTATTAAATCGTGGCGGTATCACTTCAGCGGGTGAAGTAGCACTTCCTGGTAATAGTGCTGGTAACATTACCATTAGCAGCAAGCAGCTAAATCTCGATCGCGGCGATATTTCACTAGCAGCCAAGAATACCAGTGCTGACTTGAAAATTTCCACTCAAAATAGCATCTCAATGGTGAATAGCAGTAGTATCGTCACCAATAATACTAATGGTGCGGCAGGAAATATCACGATTTCTTCACCACTAATTACTCTAGGTACGAGTAAAATTGATGCGATATCTAACGGTGGGTCGGGGGGCAAAATTAATATTTTTGGTAATGATTTACTCCTACTCCGTCGTCAAAGCCAGATCTCGACTAATGCTTTGAGCACGCCACAAGCTGACGGGAATGGAGGTAATGTCGATATCAAAACAATCCTACTCGTTGCTCTTCTCAATGAAGACAGTGATATTACGGCTAATGCAACTCAAGGTGCTGGCGGCAAAATTAATATCACAGCTCAAGGTATATTTGGCATTGAATTTAGCAAGATACCAAGAACGGGTATTAGTGACATTACTGCCTTTTCTGGAACTGGACAAACTGGCACGGTTAATATCAACACACCAGGGATCGATCCAGGCAAAAACAATACCGAACTGCCGACGGTGCCTATCGATAGCAGCACTCAGATTTCCCAAGCCTGCGGTGCTAGCAACCGCCAAAACAAATTAACCATCACCGGACGTGGTGGATTGCCCACAGTTGCGACAGATCCGCTCATTAGTGATGAGATCTGGCAAGACGATCGCGCCACCAATGCTAGCGCAGCTACTAAAACCACTACCAATAACCCCGTCAAACTCGCACCACCAGCGATCGGGTTAACTGTAGATCGCAATGGCAAAGTCACGCTAGTTGCTGCTGGTACCGATCGACAATCGATCGGCACGAAGGTAAATTGTCCGCAAACCAAGCAGAAATAGTCGTTTCCGATCGGGTTGGATCGTAAGTCCATCGAGCGAATTTTGCCATAAACATCGTGCTAAAAACTAAATTTCACTTACCTATCTTCATCCTCCTCTGGCTAAATCGGCCCCATCGGCAAAAGATCCGCTGGCTAGCGATGCGATCTGCCAAGACGATCGCGCCACCAACTCCAGCCCGATGGCTAAAAATGTTACAACTCCATTCAAACTCGCACCACCCGCGATCGGGTTGGTCTATGATGGCAGAGGAAGAGTCACTTTAGTCGCCGCAGTAGCACAGCAACACCCGATCGGCCCGAGCGCAGCTTGTCCGGCAGCCCCGCAGAAATAGTCATCCCCGATCGCTATAAAAATCACTACACTTAAATTATTTATGCTTTTTAATACCTGCAATCGTTATCTAGTTCCGATTTTTTTAGTAGCCACTACGGTGCTATTAGTGCCACAAGTTATGGCGGCTCGACAGGAAGCCAGAGCTATTTTAGCTAGAGAAGTTGGCGCGATCGCCAAAAAAACTGTTGTCAGAATCGAATCCTCCGATGGTAGCTTTGGTTCGGGGGTAATTATCGGTCGCACCGAAAGCGGCACTCAAAATGTTTATACCGTCTTGACTGCGGGACATGTGGTCAAGTGTAGCGAGTGTCAATATCAGATCGTTACACCAGTACCGATCGATACTGCCAGCGAGAAAAAACGCGTCAAAATCGATCTCGATATGCGCAACAATTTTCAAAAAATGCCAGATGTAGATTTAGCGACGATCTCATTTGAGAGCACCTCTACGTTTGCGATCGGGACGATCGGTAATTCGGAATACGCCGATGAAGGTAGCCCCGTCTATGTCGCCGGATTTCCGAAACCCGGACAAGCAATCAAGCGGATCGCGCTCCAATTTACCGGCGGGATGATTTCCTCGCGGATCGAAGAAGGCGATCGCGACCCCAAAGCTCGCAACAATGGCTACGATATCGCCTATACAAATATCACCAGAGCGGGGATGAGCGGCGGCCCAGTCTTTGACGCGGCTGGTAGAATTATTGCCATCCACGGTCAAGGCGATCGCAATAGTCAAAATGCCGAAGCAGGGAATAAAGATACTGTTCCTACTCTCATTGATGATGAGAAGACAGGCTTTAACTTAGGGATTCCGATGCAGACATTTTTGAAACTGCAACCCCAAGCTACCGAGGTTGTGGGTGCCAAGATCGATGATTCGCCACTCAACTATCAACTGAGCGATCGAACCATGACCATCGGTACTCCCAACCGGAAATTTATCCAGAAAGTCCGCACCAGAGGTCAATCTTCGCAAATATTTGATGTTACGAAAGTGAGCGAGCAAACTCCTGATTGAGCGATTTAAGGCAAATTTAACGATCGGTTAGATGCGATCGGATCGAGGGGTAAGGGCGAGCAATTTGCCCTTGCCCCTTAAATTTTTGGCATTGCCGTGAAAACTCCACTGGTTCCTCCTCTTGAGCCTGAATAGTCATGCTAGGCTAAATAAATAGCCTCCTCACACTACCCTT
Organism: Chamaesiphon sp. VAR_69_metabat_338; assembly: GCF_031423935.1. Classification (NCBI taxonomy): domain Bacteria; kingdom Bacillati; phylum Cyanobacteriota; class Cyanophyceae; order Gomontiellales; family Chamaesiphonaceae; genus Chamaesiphon; species Chamaesiphon sp. VAR_69_metabat_338. Next base: position 3,277 of record NZ_JANPGM010000307.1, on the reverse strand, counting down.
TCTATGGCCATCGCGATCGATTTTGGGACTAGTAATACCGTCATCAGTCGGTGGAATGCCGCGACGCAACAAGCCGAGACGGTGACATTGCCGGGATTATCCTTAGTCGGGGGGCTGAATCCACCGTTGATTCCTAGTTTGGTCTATATCGAGGATGGCAGTAGCGATCGAGTCTTATTAGGGCAAATGGTACGCGATCGCGGGCTGGATCTCCAGAGCGACAATCGCTATTTTCGCGGCTTCAAGCGGGGGATTGGCGCGCAGATTCAGGGCTTTTTGCCGGAATTGGACGGGGTGACGATGACTTTCGAGCGGGTGGGTGAGCTATTTCTCACTGGCATTCTCAAGCAGTTGCAACAGTCGTTAACTGTCGGTGAATCTCTCGTTTTAACCGTACCTGTGGATAGTTTTGAGGTCTATCGCAACTGGTTGAGCAGCGTCTGCGATCTGCTCCCAGTCGAACGTATCCGCCTGATTGACGAGCCAACAGCCGCCGCCTTGGGATATGGCATGACTGCCGCCGAAACCCTGCTAGTGGTCGATTTTGGTGGGGGTACGTTGGATTTATCGCTGGTACAGCTTACCAAGCAAGTCCAGCAAGGTAAAAAGCCGCTCGGCTTCCTCTTAAAATGGGGCGATAAATCTCTCGAAGCGGCAACTCAACAACCCCAACTAGCGCGAGTAATTGCTAAAGCAGGGCAAAATTTGGGCGGGACGGATATCGATAATTGGGTAGCCCAAGAATTAGCCCAGGCGCAAGGCGTCAAAGTCACGCCACTAATTACCCGCTTGGCAGAAAAGCTCAAAATTCAACTCTCCTTACAAACGATCGCCACAGAAGCTTATTTTGACGATCGCACGTTCGATAGTTATGAATTTAGCCTCACCCGCGACAGATTCGATCGCGTATTAACATCCCATCAATTTTTCGACAGATTAGATGAATCGATGACGCAAGTGCTCCAACAAGCTCGCCGCCAAGGTATCGAAACTAATGATATCGATGGGGTGTTATTAGTCGGCGGTACCGTTCAAATTCCCGCCGTGCAAAATTGGGTACGTCAGTATTTTGATGAGAGTAAAATTCGTCAATCCAAACCATTTGAAGCGATCGCCCATGGTGCTTTACAATTACTTCAAGGCATCGAAGTTCAAGATTTTCTCTATCATAGTTATGGCGTCCGCTATTGGGATAAACGTCGCAATGCCCACAATTGGCACCCAATCATTCAATCGGGACAAGCCTATCCGATGTCCGAATCTGTCGAATTAATGCTCGGTGCCTCGCGGGAAAATCAACCCAGCATTGAATTAATTATCGGCGAATTAGGCGCAACAACTGGCGGCACTGAAGTCTATTTCGACGGCGATCGGTTGGTAACACGCTGCCTCACTGGGGGCATCAAAGATGTCAAAGCTTTAAACGATCGCGATGGTGGTAGAAGCATCGCCAAACTCGAACCAGCAGGCTATCCAGGCACCGATCGAGTCAAAGTATCATTCAATGTCGATCGCGATCGGCAGTTACGAATTAGTGTCGAAGATTTGCTCACTAATCAAACGCTTTTAGCTGATGGGATCGTCGCCGAATTAAGTTGATTTGCAAGCTAAAGAAAGATTTATTACAATACAATAATCGCAAATCAGGAGGTAGATGGAATGGTTGCAAGTGTAGATAGATTATTCATGTCCCCAACTGAGTACCTAGCATGGGAGGAAGAACAACCATTCAAACATGAATATTTAAATGGTGAAGTATATGCCATGACAGGTGGGACGCTCGGTCACAATCAAGTTGCAATTAATTTAGTGGCTATGTTGCGAACATTCTTTCGGGGTAAAGGATGTCGAGTATTTATAAATGATGTGAAAGTGCAAGTAAGTGCAAAAGGGCCATACTTTTATCCAGATTTAGTAGTAACTTGCAATAGTGATGATTTTCGACGGTCGATAGGCGATCCGAAAGCTCCCCTAAAACTAATTTCTTATCCTCAACTCATTATTGAAGTCTTATCACCTGGCACAGAAGGTTATGACAGAGGCGAAAAGTTTAAACAATATCGACAGATGCCCAGTCTTCAGGAATATATCATCATCGATCCACGTCAAATTGCGATCGAATGTTATCGCTTGAACGATCGTCAAAAATGGGAATTAACGCCTTACTTCAGTGAAGATATCGCCGATCCCACGATGGTTGAATTTCCCTGTATTGAGTTTGAATGCTCGATCGCGGCTATCTATGAAGATGTCGAATTTGACACGCCAGCATAATCTCGATCGAGGCTTAATTAAGATCGATCGCTAGCGAAGTAGCCACTTCAAGAAGTGGCCGATCTGAAAGAATCGCTCGATCTCAGTAGCCTATGATGGGGAAAACATCAGCGTGCATGGAATTTCCTGTTTATCTCACCATTGGTTCCGTCAAGATTCATCCGCACCCATTATTTGAGAGCATGGCGTACTTCGTCGCCTTGCGGTTGGCATTGCGGCGGTTTCGACACAACCCGATTCCATCCGAACGGCGGGGGGTAATTATTGCGGGTGGTTTAATCGGCGGTATCCTGGGCGCGAAGATGCTGGCTGTAATGCAACATTTAGATTTGTTGTGGAGTGGGGCGGTGCGGATCGAAATGCTGCTACTTAGTGGTAAAACGATCGTGGGCGCATTACTCGGCGCAACCTTTGGGGTTGAAGTTACCAAGAAATTACTTAAGATCGATACAGCGACGGGAGATGTATTTGCCTATCCCCTAATTATTGGCACCGCGATCGGTCGAATCGGTTGTTTCTTAACAGGATTGAGCGACCAAACCTATGGCACGCCTACATCTTTACCCTGGGGAGTAGATTTTGGCGATCGCATTTTGCGTCATCCGACGCAGCTATATGAGACGATTTTTATGGTGGGGTTACTAATTTTCCTCAATTATCGATCGCGCAAATCTTACTTACCAGGCGATCTATTTCGCTTTTATATGATTTGCTATTTAGCCTTTAGATGGTCGATCGATTTTATCAAACCCGACTTTCATCCGCTGCTGGGCATGAGCGCGATCCAAATCGCTTGTTTGCTAGGCTTAATCTATTATCGCCAAGCAATCCGGCGGCTGATCTAAGGGAGACGGGGAGACTGGGGGAGCTAGAGAAAATAATAAGGCTTGCTTCCAAACCCTCTATTTACTGTCTTAATTCGCGATCGACTATAGATTTACTAGTTTTTGGTGCGTTACGCTGTCTTGTCTCGCTAAACCGTCGGGAAACAAAGGCGTGCGCG